>JACCZQ010000560.1 GCA_013695905.1 Chthoniobacterales bacterium | reverse complement strand
GTCAATTACCTGGTCGACGTGCTGGAAAATGAGCGGGCGCACGGACGCATCAGCGAGTCCGCTCGCTGGCATTCGCGCAAGCCGGACCGCCGCGGCTGCTCAAGAAGCGCGGGCGGAGCTTTCCCCGGCGGAGAATTTGTCACTGTTCGCGATCTTCTCGCGTGCCTGCTCGCAAGCGGCCGCCACTTCCTCGCGAGCGATGGCGCTCGGGAGCGAGTCGTTCGCCGCCTCAGCGAGCTCGCGGATCTGAGTCGATATCGCGTCGACCATGCTCGGCAGAACGGCGACGATCGCGAGGTCGGCGAGAACGTCGAAGGTGTGGATCGTCACGGTCCGATCCGCGGCGATGTACTGGCGCATTTGGCGGAACGAGCGCGTCAGCATCAACTCAAAGGTCACCCGCGTGTAGCGCACGCGCTCGGCATCGTCGCTCGCCTGCGCCGGCGTGCGTCGAGCGAACACGGAAAGCCCGGCGCGCAGCCAGTCGAGGCACAGGATTGCCGTTTGCGGATCGTTGACGCCGGGCGATAGGGCACGGGCGAGCACCTCGACCAGCTGGTCGGACAGGAATAGGATATCCTGCAGGTCGGATCGACTCGACCCTTGCGTGAAGCACAGCTTAAGGCGGCCCAGGATCGTGTCGTTCACAGCCTCGGCCGGATGGACCGTCATCACCGGCTCGCGTTCGGCGAGAAAATCGCCCAGCGCGCTGGTGATGGTGATCTGCAGGTCCTTGTCGTCGCCGATGCGGCGCAGGCCTTTGAGGTCGAGCTGCTGCAGGTACCCCGCGACGTCAGTGTAGATGATGAAGGTGTCGCCGTCTCGGCGCGGCCGTGTTGTGCGTGCGCCGACGTCGACCACCTTGTCCTGCTCCTTGGCGCGGGCATCTTCCTCGTCGAGCATTCGGATGACTGAGTTGCGCAGCGTCGTGCCGATCCCCGCGACGAGGTTCATGATGTTGATCGATTCAGGGACGTGGTGGATGTAGACGATCAGCGCGGCGACGGACAGGAGCGTGAGGGCGAGGGCGAACATGACAGAGATTTGCGGCACGAAGGCCTGGATCGTATCGTTCTCGAACTGACGCTGCGTATGGATCGTAGCCAGAACGGCGATGCAGTACACGAACGTAGAGACGAAGACGCCGAGCACGAGCTGGCTGAGCCTGTCACGCATGAAGTTGCTGATGAGCCGCGGTCCGTAGTTCGCGGACGCAAAGCTCACAGCGAGGATGGTGATCGAGAATGCGACGCCGGCAACACCGAGGGCCGCGCCGGCGAGCGTGGTCAGAATGGCCCGCGCTCCTTCCACCTCGGTCGGCCTGAGGAAGCCGACCGAGCGAATCCAGGAGATTCCGACGTAAGCGTCGATGATCGGCAAGGTGAAGCCAAACACGAGTGCAAAAGCGGTGAGCATGGACGGCCAGAACCAGTAGTTCTGACGCAGCTGCAGGAGGTTGCGAAAAACGAGGTTGCGCATTCGAGGCACTCCTGATGCGGCAGATTAGATCAATCTCGATCGCTCTGTCTCCATCTGCGCCTCGGCCTTTCGAGCGAACAACTCGGCAGGCATCCCAGGTGGGATCGGAGGCAGATACGAGACGGTGATTGTCCCGCCACGTTTGCACGATCGGCCGGGCCCCCAGAATTTTCCGGAGTTCACCAGAACGGGCAGCACGGGCGTCCCCAGCTTTGCATACAGCAGCTCCACCCCCCGCTTGAACCTGATTGGGTCCAGCTCCTTCATACGTGTCCCCTCTGGGAAAATGAGAACCGAGCGGCCGCCGGCGAGCGCTTCACGACTCTGGTTCAGCATGAACTTCAGTGCCTTGGATCCAGACTCCCGATCGATGATGATCATCGGTGATTTTCGCAGGTACCAACCGATGATCGGAATCCGCAGCAGTTCCTGCTTCGCTACAATCGCAACGTCAGGGAAGAGAATCAGAAACGCCAGCGTCTCCCAAGTGGATTGATGATTGCAGACGATGAGACAAGGTTCTGACGGAATCAGGTCGCGACCCCTCTCGACATAATCCAGCCCTACGACATGCTTCAGCCCGAACAGCACCCCCCGCACCCACAGACGGGTTGCAGCCCTAATTGCCTTTCGCGGCGACCCAACTAGCCAGAAGACCAGCACCCCCAAGGTGAACCAAGCGGTCCAGCCAGCAAAGAACGCGTCGAACAGGTGCGATTTCAGTTTTATCTGATGCATAGGCGACGTCGTCTCACGCTGTAAGAAGCGGCTGATTGAAGCAGGCTGGCTCGGGCGTTTTCCGGCCGAGCCGGGAATGCGAGTGTCGCCCATTATAAATGCCGATTCACCTATGCTGAAGCTAATGCGAATGCTGCCGCACCCGCTAATTTCGCGATCATGCGCCGGGCGGCCGGATGGAAGACGCGGCCGCTCGACTTCCGCGACACGACGCGGGCGTCCAACACGAGCGTTCAGGCGCGCTCGTAGATCACCTGGCGGACGTCGATCAACCCCTGCCGGAAGCCGGCTTCGCAATAGTGGAGATAGAATTCCCACATGCGGCGGAAGCGCTCGTCGAAGCCGAGGGGCGCGATTTCCGGCCAGGCGTCGAGAAACCGTTCGCGCCATATCCGCAGGGTGCAGCCGTAGTCGCGCCCGAAAGCGGTCTCCCCGGCAAGCGACAGACCGTGTTCGGCCGTTTTCTCGCGCATGATCTTCACCGTCGGCAGCATGCCGCCGGGAAAGATGTAGCGCTGGATGAAATCCGGATTGGCCCGGTATTCGGGAAAGGCGCGCTCGGAGATGGTGATGACCTGAAGGCCGGCGCGTCCGCCCGGTTTCATGACGTCGCGCAGCTTGGAGAAGAAGGCCGGCCAGTATTCCTCGCCGACGGCCTCGAACATCTCGATCGAGACGACCTTGTCGTAGGTCTCGGTCTCGTCGCGGTAGTCGCGGAATTCCAGGTTGACCCTGTCGGACAGACCGGCGCGCCGGATGCGTTCGCGGGCGAAGTCCAGCTGCTCCCGGCTGATCGTCAAGCCGGTGACGCGGCAACCGATCTCGCGGGCCGCGAATTCGGCGAATCCGCCCCAGCCGCAGCCGATTTCGAGGACGTGGTCGCCGGGGCCGATGCCCGCCGCATCGGCAAGCGCCTGGTATTTCTCCGCCTGCGCCAATTCCAGGTTATTGACCCCGTCCCGGAACAGGGCGGAAGAATACGTCATCGAGGGATCGAGCCAGCGGGCGAAGAAGTCGTTGCCGAGGTCGTAGTGGGCCGAGATGTTCTTTCTGGCGCGAGTCGGCGTGTTGCGGTTCAGCCAGTGCACGAAACCGTTGAAGGCGGAAAACAGGCGGCTCTCGCGCGCGAACTGATGGTCCAGTTCCTCGTTGGCGATGAAAAGCTCGAGGAAGGTGGTGACGTCCGGGCTTTCCCAATCGCCGTCCATGTAACTCTCGGCGACACCGATGGTCGACGCCGTCAGCGCTTTGCGCGGCAGTTTCCAGTTGTGCAGCACGGCAACTGCTTCCGGTCCCGGCGCGTTGCCGCCAACGCGCAGGATACGTCCGTCCGGCAGGCGCACGGCCAGTGATCCGCACGGAAGTTTCATCGCGGCGCGGAGCGCGAGGCGGGCCTCTATCGGCAGGCCGCGCAGTTGCGAGCGCATATTGGAGGCCGTTAGGTCGACAGCGTTCGACATCAAGTCGTCGGCGAGCCGATCATTGTCACCATAGGCGGTGGCCGGGGTCGATCTGGCAATCATCATCCGGGATTCCCCATTGTCTTCGCTTCGATAAGCTTACCGCTGCGAGAGCGTTGATCAAGCCAACGCGAGCTCGAGTTGCCCGACTCGTACCTCGTTTCGATGGAAACGTGCGCCCGAACGGTTTGTATTAACCGACATTCCCCGGATGACCGGTATCGGAACTGTCAATCGGCATGGAACCGGGACCCCCTATCGGCGTGCAAAAGGGACCCCTCTGCGGCGTTGGCTAGGCTGCGCGGGGGAGATCGTCGTGGAGCCGTAGGCGGAGCGACGATCTCCCCGCGCTGCGGTCTGTGGGAGGTGGGATCAGGCGCGGTTTTTGAAGCGCCAGCTTTCGTTGCCGGTCTCGACGATGTCGCAATGATGGGTCAGCCGGTCGAGGAGGGCCGTGGTCATCTTGGCGTCGCCGAACACGGTCGGCCACTCGCCGAAGGTCAGGTTGGTGGTGACGATGACCGAGCTACGCTCGTAGAGCCGGCTGATCAGGTGGAAGAGCAGCTGGCCACCTGTCTGGGCGAAGGGCAGATAACCGAGCTCGTCGAGAATGACGAAGTCGAGGCGGCACATGTGATCGGCGGTGCGGCCCTGGCGGCTGGCTCGTGCCTCGGCGTCGAGCTTGTTGACCAGATCGACGACATTGAAGAAGCGGCCACGCGCACCACTGCGAATGCAGGCACGGGCGATGCCGACGGCCAGGTGCGTCTTGCCCGAGCCTGTGCCGCCGATTAGCACCAGATTGCGTTGACTGGCCAGGAAGCCGCCGCCGGCGAGGTCACGCACCAGAGTTTCGTTGATTGGCGTGTTGGTGAAGGCGAACTCGTCGACCTCCTTGGCGAACGGCAGCTTGGCAATGGTCAGCTGGTATTTCATCGAGCGCGCCTGCTTCTCGTTGAGCTCGGCCACCAACAGATCGCCGATGACCCGCTGCGGCTCGTGCTGGCGCTTCACGGCGGTGGTGACGATCTCGTCGTAGGCGGCCTTCATGCCGAACAGCTTGAGCCCGGCCATGGCGTCGAGGATCTCGGTACGGTCCATCAGACGGCCCCCCTGAGGCTGTCGTAGCGGGCGCAGTCGGCCATGGGCTCGCAGCCGAGCCTGAG
>JACCZQ010000551.1 GCA_013695905.1 Chthoniobacterales bacterium | reverse complement strand
CGCCGATTCTCCGCTGGCGGTCCGCGCGACCTCTGCTACCTAGCTGCTCCCATGGAAGTCGATCTCCTCCAGAAGTTGCAGAGCAGCACCTCCGCCTCGCCGTTGCGCCTGCGGCTCGCGCGTGTCGCCGAATCGCAGCAGGTCCTACACATGGAGCAGGCGAACGGCCAATCAAAAGGCTAACGTTAATACGATTCCACAGGAGAACGCTTCCCGTCCTCCGGGCTGCGCTCGGCTGCGTGCTCTGCGCCGAGCACGTCGGCGCGCAGCTGCCACACCTCAGCATCCAGCTGCTGAAACGCCGCTTCGGAAAATTCGTGCGGCGGTGACATCCTGTCTTTGAAGCGCGCGATATTCTCCAGCGCGCGGTCGAGTTGCTCCACCGGCAATTGCTCCAGCACCCGCAGCGCCTCATCGAAAGCCTCGATGCGGTGGCAGATCATCGCCAGATCGTTCCCCGCGCCAATGGCGAGGCGGATCGTCTCCTCCAGCCCGTACTCGTTATAAATCGCGCCCATGTCGAGATCGTCCGTCATGACGAGGCCGCGGTAGTTCATCTCCTCGCGCAGCAGCTGTGTAATCACTCGCGGGGAAAGGGACGCGGGCAGTTTCTCGCGATCAAAACAGGGATACCAACCGTGACAGATCATCATGCTCTCGACGGTGCTGATGAACTGCCGAAACACCGCCAGTTCCTCCCGCTCCAGCTCCTCGCCAGAGCGATCGATCCGCGGCAGATCGTGGTGCGCGTCCACACCCGCGGCGGAATAGCCCGGGAAATGTTTCCCGCAGCTGGCGATCCCCTCCTGCCGCAGCGCCTCGTTAAAGGCGGAGGCGACTCGCACCACCTCGTCCACGGTGGTGCCGTAGCAGCGGCCGCGGAGGGAGTTGTCGGCTTCGTCGTCGAAGGAAATGTCGAGCACCGGACAGAGATCGAGATTGAAACCGAACAGCCGGAGCAGGCGCCCCGTGATCTCGCCATGTCGCCTAACGAGTGAAATGTCGCCTTTCTCGCGGAGCTGCTGCGCGTTAGGTGGTTCGTGGCCGATGAGGCGCAAACGGGACACGCGTCCGCCTTCCTGGTCGATCGTAATGATCGGCTCGACGGCGCTGACCTCGCGCAGATCGTCGATCAATTTCCGCAGCTGCATGGCACCTGTGATGTTGCGGCCGAAGAGGATGAAACCGCCAGGCTGCACCCTTCGAAAAAGCGCCGCGCTTTCCGAGTCGAGTTCGGTGCCGGGGACGCCGGCAAGGAGGAGTTGACCGGGTCGTGGGCGCTTCATACGGTCCCCGAACTTAGAATCCGAAACCGATCAATCCAGCAGATGTTTACCCGCTTCTTCACCTTTCTCGCGCTCTCGCTTTTTCTCGGCCTCCCCGCGCACGCGCGGGTGCAGCTCGGCATCGATGTGCTGGCGCAGGATGGTTATGCGGCGCTGCAGGGTAAACGGGTCGGATTGATCACGAATCAGACGGGGATCGACTCGAGCGGCACGCGGACGCGGGTGCTGCTGAAGCGGAACACCAACCTGGTGGCGCTCTACACCCCGGAACACGGGCTCGATGGGACGGAGCTGGCCGGAAAATATGTGAAGAGCCGGCGCGATCCGATCACCGGCGTGATGGCGCATTCGCTCTACGGCCCGACGCGGAAGCCGACACCCGCGATGCTCGCCGGCGTGGACGTGCTCGTTTTTGACATGCAGGATATCGGCTGTCGCAGCTACACCTACATCAGCACGATGGGACGCTGCATGGAGGCGGCTGGTGAAGCTGGGATTCCGTTCGTGGTGCTGGATCGACCGAATCCGCTCGGCGGAAATCGGATCGAAGGCCCGTCGGTGGAGAGCCGCTGGATTTCGTTCGTGGGGCAATTCCCGGTGCCGTATGTCCACGGCATGACGACGGGCGAGCTGGCGAAGATGGCGAATGCGAAGGGCTGGACCGGCGCGCGCTGCAATCTCACGGTCGTGCCGATGCGCGGCTGGTCGCGCAATCAGACGTGGGAAAACACCGGGCTGCGGTGGATCCGCACCTCGCCGAATATCCCCCGCGGCACTTCGCCGTTCTATTATGTGGCGACGGGAATCATCGGATCGCTCAGCGGGGTGGATATCGGCGTGGGCGGTCCGTTGCCGTTCGAGTACGTGCGATCCAGCGCGGTGGATTCGGCGAGCCTGACGCGTTACCTGCGGTCGCTCGACATGCCCGGGGTCCGGTTTTCGGAGCATGCGGGCGGGAGCAGGTTGCACATCAATCCGGACGCACCGGCGAATCTCACCGCGATCAACCTGCATCTGATCGAGGCGATCAATCGCCGCGGTGGGAAGCTCTTCGGCCGCACACCGGCGGGAAAGATGGACATTTTTACGAAAGTTTACGGCAGCACGTCGCTGCGGACGCGGCTGCAATCCGGCGCGTCGGCGAGCAGTATCGTGGCCTCGTGGCGCGCGAACGAGCAGAGTTTCCGGCGGGAACGGGCGTCGTATTTGTTGTATTGAGTGGGTGTGGCTTTGTAGTTTGTCCCCTTGAAGAAGATCGGGCTTTATGGCGGGACGTTTGATCCGATTCATTGCGCCCATCTGATCCTGGCCCGCGACGCGGCGGAGCAGCTCCTGCTCGATGAGGTGATCTTTGTTCCCGCGGCCGTCTCGCCGCACAAGCTCGACGAGGCACAGACACCCGCAGCCATTCGGCTGGAGATGCTGCAGGCTGCTCTCGCCGGTGAGCGGCGGTTCACCATTCACGAAGCCGAGCTGCACCGGCCGCCGCCTTCCTACACGATCGACACGGTGGAGCAGTTCCGCCGCGCGCATCCGGACGATCAGGTGTTCTATCTCGTGGGCTCCGATAATCTGCCGCGGCTGCACACCTGGCATCGCTTTTCCGATCTGCAGGAGCTGGTGCAGTTCGTGGTGCTGGAGCGCGGAAACGCGCATCCGCACCCGGGGGAATATCGAACGATTCAGCGGCAGATCGGGATTTCCGCGACGGAGATCAGAAACAGAGTTGCCAGCGGGCAATCGATTCGTTATCTCGTACCCGAAGCGGTCGCGGCGATCATCGAACGCCACCAGCTTTACCAGGAGCCGAACAGATCACCTCAGAAGAACTAGCCAAAGCCTGCGCCGAACTCGCGTCGAACAAAAAGGCGGAGGATATCGTCGTGCTGGATCTCCGGGAGATCTCCACCTTCACCGACTTTTTCGTGATTTGCTCCGCCACCTCGGAGCCGCAGCTGAAGGCGATCGCGAACGAGATCGAGACGCAGCTGAAGAAGGATCACAGCGTGCGCCCGGCGACGACGGACGGCTTTCCCGCCAGCCAATGGATCGTGCTCGATTACATGCAGGTGATCGTGCACATCTTCCACGCGGAGAAGCGGGAGTTCTACGCGCTCGAGGATCTCTGGGGCGATGCGCCCCGGCTGGACTGGCAAACGGCGGCTGCGCAGCCGCAGTAGCTCACCGGCCCGCTGCTATTGTGTCGCCTGCTCGGGGGTGGGCGCCGGAGTCGGATTCACTTCCAGCAACTCCACATCGAAGAGCAGCGTCTCGTTCGGCCCGATCTCGCCACCAGCACCGCGCTCGCCGTAGGCGAGTTTCGGCGGAATGACGAACTGAAATTTGGAGCCTTGCTTCATGAGCTGCAGACCTTCTGTCCAGCCCGGGATGACGCCGTTGACCGGGAAGACGGCAGGCGCATTGCGCGAGTGGGAGCTGTCGAATTCTTTGCCGCTCGTCAACGTTCCGCGGTAGTGCACCGAAACAGTATCGGCAGCTTTCGGTGACTCGCCCTTGCCCTCGGTAACGACTTTATATTGCAACCCGCTGGCGGTGGTCTTCACGCCTTCCTTACCCTTATTTTCTTCGAGGAATTTTTCGCCAGCGGCCAGGTTCTTGGCGCCTTGTTCTCGCTGGATGGTGGCCTGCTTCTCGCGCATGCTCTTGGAGAAAGCCTCCATGGTTGCCTTCACTTCGGCTTCGTTGAGCAGAGGTTTGCTGTCGCTCGCGCCATCCTTCAAACCGCGCAGGAGCGTGTCCGGATTGATATCCATGTTCTGCTTTTTGAACGTGCTTCCGATATCGAGCCCGATGCTGTAGCTCACCTTGTCGCGTTCGTCTTTGAGCGGAGATTTGTCCTGCGCTGCGGCGGTCGAGACAAAAATAAGAGCCGCCAGGAGAGTGGATAATTGTTTCATGAAGAGAAAGATGGGAGAGTGTCTGCTGACTGTGAAAAGCCCGCGATGGAAGTGTGCACGCTAGGGAAGAACAGCAACGCGTCAAGCCAGCAGCAGCAACGCTGGTGGGGCTGGGCCGCCGTGCTGCTCGCGTTCTGCAGCCTCGGGGTGACATCGGCTCCCGGCGCGATTGAGTTGTCGAAAGCCGAGGCGGCGCGGATTGGGCGGAAGATCTGGCAGAATGAATCGGGCGGCACCATTGCGGGGCTTACTTCGTGGAATACGGGTGAGAATTTCGCCTCGCTCGGGATCGGACATTTCATCTGGTATCCGCGCGGGGTGCGGGGGCCGTTCGACGAGAGCTTTCCGGAGCTGGCGCGCTTTGCCGCCTCGCGGAACGCCCGGCTGCCGCAGGTGGTGACGGCGAATCTGGAGAGCGGCTGCCCGTGGGCGACGCGCGCGGAGTTTCTCGCGGCCAGCGACTCGCCCGAGATGAAGCAGCTGCGCAAGTTTCTCGCCGATACCGTGGACGTGCAGGCGGAGTTCCTCGTCCGGCGGCTGCAGAAGGCGCTGCCAAAGATGCTGGGCGCGGCGCCGGCCGGTGAGCGGGCGAACATCCAGCGGCAGTTCGACCGCGTGGCTTCCACAGCGACAGGATGTTACGCGCTGGTCGATTATGTGAATTTTAAAGGTGAAGGTGTTCTGGACACCGAGCGTTATCGCGGGCAAGGATGGGGCCTGATGCAAGTCTTGCAAGGAATGTCGGGGGCCGGCGGCGGGGCGGCCGGCGCGCGTGAGTTCGCGGCTTCGGCCCGGCGGGTTCTCACTCAGCGCGTCGAGAATTCGCCACCGGAACGCAAAGAATCCCGGTGGCTGCCCGGCTGGCTCAAACGTGTGAATACCTACACCCAAGCCTGAAATCTGTGACCGCGACTTCTCTGCGCGTTTTCATCGCGCTCACTCTCTTCTGCTTCTTCTCGGACTTCGCGCTGGCGCAATTTCCCCGCCAGATCCCGAGGCAAACGCCCACCCCCGCCGCGCAGAAGCCGACGGGGCGCCCCGCGCAAAAACTCCAGGCGCCGCGCGGCACCAAACCGGCACCGAACCAGCCGATGCGGAAAGCGTCGGAGCTCATCCGCCGGCCGGAACCCATCAGCGTTAACCAGGGTGTTTACGAGCGGCTAACGTCCGAGAGCGCGCGCGTGACGGTGTCGCTTTCAAAGCAACGCGCGTTTTTGTTCAATGGCGACGAACTGGCGATCGACACGCCGATTTCCTCCGGGAAACGCGCCGGCATGACTCCGACCGGTAATTTCAAGATCATGCAAAAGAACAAGGACCACCGCTCGAACATCTACGGGGATTTCGTGGACGCGAAAGGGCGCACCGTCCGTGGTGGTGTCAGTGTGCGAATCGACTCCGCCCCCAGCGGCACGCGCTTTCTGGGCGCCCCGATGAAATTCTTCATGCGGCTGACCGGCGACGGTGTCGGAATGCACGTCGGCATTCTGCCGGGCTACCCCGCCTCACACGGCTGCGTCCGTATGCCACCGCAGGCGGCCGAGATGTTTTTCAATCGCGTGAAACTCGGCACGCCAGTGCAGGTGGTGCAGTAAGCCCGACCGCGGTCAGCTCGCGGCCAACCGGCGCCGCAACAGCTCCAACGCATGCTGCGCCGTCAGCTGCTTGAAGGTTTCGCGATCCGACGGGAGGTGGAATTTCTGCACGTGCGTGGCAGCTCCCGCGGAAGCCAGGGCCACGAACACCGTGCCGACCGGCTTCTCCGCGGAGCCGCCGCCCGGCCCGGCGATTCCGGTGGTCGCCAGCGCATAGGTTGAATTCGCTTTCGCGCGCGCACCTTCCGCCATCCGGCGCGCGACCGCTTCACTCACGGCGCCATGCTGCGCGATTAGCTGCGGGTCCACGCCGAGCGCCTCGCTCTTCGCCTCGTTTGCATACGTGACGTAGCCGGCGAGAAACGCCGCTGACGCTCCGGGCACATTCGTCAGGCGATGAGCGATGTACCCGCCGGTGCAGGACTCCGCCGTCGCGATGGTCTCACTCCGTTCGATCAATGCGCGCACCACCACCGCCTCCAGCTTCTCCCCGTTGTCGGTGAAGACCGCGTGCGGAAATGCCTCCCGAATGAGCCGCTCCGCTTCTGCCACAATGGACGCAGGTCCAAGCACCCGCACATCCACTTCGCCCGCGTGTGCGCAATACCCCAGCTCCACACCCTCCAGCGCCAGGATCTGCGACCCGACCTTCGCCTCCACGAGAGATTCACCCACGCAAGCCAGCGTCAGCGTCCGGCAAGCCGGAGCAGCTCGACCATTCAACAACGTGCCGAGAATGGGCCACACACTTCCCCGGAACATCGGGTGCAGCTCACGGGGCGGTCCCGGAAGGAGGAACAGGTGCGGGTGGTCCGCGGTCGCTGCGATGTAAAGACCGGGGGCGGTGCCATTCGCGTTCGGTAGGACGAGTGCGCCCTCCGGCACCTGCGCCTGGCGCAGAATGCGCTCTGTGACGGGAAAACCGCGCAGCGTGCAACGGTCCGTGATCGCCGTCGTCACCGCCGCGTCCTGCTGCAGAGGCAGACCGAGCAGCTCCGCCGCGACTTCGCGCGTCAGATCATCGGTGGTGGGACCCAACCCGCCGGTTACGAACACGATCTCTGCTTCCGCCATCGCGCGGGTGAGCGCATCGCGAATCGCGACTCCGTCCGGCACCGTCAGCTGCTGATCGATCCGCAGCCCCAGAGGAAAAACTTCGCGCGCTAAAAAGGCCAGGTGGGTGTTGAGGGTGTTCCCAAGCAGCAACTCCGTGCCCGTGTTGATGACAATCACCCGCATGGCGAGCGGGAACGTTCAACGTCCCACGCTCAACGTCCAACGTTTCAATTCAGAACCTGCCGCCGCGGGCGGCTCCGCCACTAAGCGGCGTCTTTATCCTGCTTCTTCCGAATCAGCGGTAGCTTTTTCCCTTCGACCACCGCGCGATTGATCGTCACCTCCGCGATATCTTCGCGGCTTGGGACGTCATACATGATGTCAAGCATGATCCGCTCCAGCATCGACCGCAGGGCACGTGCGCCGGTTCCCTTTGTCACCGCCTGCGCCGCCAGCGCGCGCAACGCATCCTTCGTGACACTCAGCCGTACCCCCTCCATCGAGAAAAGCTTCGTGTACTGCTTGATCATCGCGTTCTTCGTCTCGGTGAGGATCATCACCATCTCGTCCTCGGTGAGCGCGTCGAGCGCCGTCACCACCGGCAGACGGCCGATGAATTCCGGAATCATCCCGAAGCTCAGGAGATCCTCCGGCTCGACGTAACGCACTGCTTCCTTCGCCAGCGCGTCTTCGGCTTCGAGTGACGGGCCACCAAAACCCATCATCTTATTACCGATGCGTTTCTGGACGATCTTATCCAAACCGACAAAAGCGCCGCCGCAGATGAACAAAATCTTGTCCGTATTCACCTGGATATATTCCTGGTGCGGGTGCTTGCGTCCGCCTTGCGGTGGCACATTGCAGGTGCTGCCCTCGTGAATTTTCAGGAGCGCCTGCTGCACGCCTTCACCCGAGACGTCCCGCGTGATGCTGACGTTGTCCGTCTTCCGGCCGATCTTGTCGATCTCGTCGATGTAAACGATGCCGATCTCCGCCCGCTTCACATCGTAATCGGCGTTCTGAAGGAGGCGCAGGATGATGTTTTCGACGTCTTCGCCGACGTAGCCGGCTTCGGTCAGAGTCGTGGCGTCGGCGATGCAAAACGGCACGTCGAGAATCTTGGCGAGCGTCTTGGCGAGCAGCGTTTTGCCCGATCCCGTGGGGCCAATGAGGAGGATGTTGCTCTTCTCGATTTCGACGTCCGCGAACGGATCCTGCTGGAAAGCCGCCGATGAATCCGCCGGGGGCGAGCTCTGCAGGACGCGCTTGAAGTGGTTGTGAACAGCGACCGAAAGCGTCTTCTTCGCCACCTCCTGGCCGATCACGTAACTGTCAAGCTGACGCCGGATCTCGACCGGCTTCGGAACGCGAATGTTCGAGGATTGCCGCCGCGCATCCTCGTTCAACTCCTTATCGAGGATGCTCTTGCAGACGTTGATGCAGCTGTCGCAGATGTAAACGCCGGGACCGGCGATGAGTTTGCGCACCTCCGCGTGGCTTTTGCCACAGAAGGAGCACATGGTGAGGTTGGAAGCGCGGGCCATGGATATGCGGCCTAATGAGCAGCTTCTATTCCTCGACCTTTTGCGGGAGAGCTGCTTCGGCGATCGCAGTCGACCCCGCCGGCACCGCGCCGTCGAGCAATTTCGCTTCCTTGCGAGATTTGATCACTTCGTCCACCAACCCGTATTCCTTCGCCTCCATCGCCGACAGAAAATAATCGCGATCCGAGTCGAGCCGCACCTTCTCCTCCGGCTGGCCGGTGTGCTGCGCGAGAATCTTGATCAGCCGCTTCTTCAGCTTGAACATGTATTCCACCGTCCGCTCGACATCGCTCGCCTGCCCCTGCGCGCCACCGGAAACCTGGTGGATCATGATGTCGGAATTCGGGAGCGCGTAGCGTTTGCCCTTCGTCCCTGCGGCCAACAGCACCGCACCCATGCTCGCTGCCATCCCGAGGCAATACGTCGTCACATCACAGGTGAGAAACTGCATCGTGTCGTAAATTGCCAGCCCCGCCGTCACCGAACCGCCCGGCGAATTGATGTAGATGTTGATGTCTTTCTTGCCGTCCTCCATCTGCAGGAAGAGCAACTGCGCGATCACCAGATTCGCGATGTGATCGTCGATCGGCGTGCCGAGGAAAACAATCCGATCCTTCAGCAAGCGCGAGTAAATATCGTAGCTGCGCTCCCCGCGCCCGGTCTGCTCCACCACCATCGGCACGAGCACGGACTGCGAGAAATTTTGGTTGTTTAGAGTCATGCTTTTACTCGGAAGAAGCGCTGCCGGAGGAACTTTGCGCAGCCGGCTGGACGCTAACATTCGCCTTCAGGAAATCAAGAGTCTTGCCCAGCAGAACCTCCTCGGCCACGCCATCCAGACGGTCATTTTCTTCCAGATCCTTGCGCAATTTTTCGACGGGCACGTTGTATTGCTCCGCCTGCTGCCGGATGCGCTCGTCCACCTCTTCGCGGGTGATCTTGAGAGCCTCCTTCTCCGCAATGCGATGC
>JACCZQ010000536.1 GCA_013695905.1 Chthoniobacterales bacterium | reverse complement strand
CCATCGCCCAAGGTCTCGCTGGAGCGGATGCGCTCGATCAGGAAGCGATCGATCGCAAGTTGATCGAACTCGACGGCAGCGAGAACAAGAAGAATCTCGGCGCCAACGCGCTCCTCGGCGTCTCTTTAGCCAACGCCCATGCCGCGGCCGCGTTCTCGGACCAGTCGCTCTTCCGTTACCTCGGCGGCCCGCGGGCCAATGTGCTGCCGGTGCCGATGATGAACATCCTGAACGGGGGCGCCCACTCGGATGCGCCGATCGATTTTCAGGAGTTCATGATCATGCCGAAAGGTGCGCCGACTTTCGCGGAGGCGCTGCGGTATGGCACCGAAGTCTTCCATTCCCTGAAAGCGGTGCTGAAGGAGCGGGGACTCTCCACCGCGATCGGCGACGAAGGCGGTTTCGCGCCGAAGCTCAGCTCCGCCGAGGACGCTCTCGAATCGATCGCCACCGCGGTCGAGCGCGCCGGTTACAAACTCGGCGAGCAGATCTTTATCGCGCTCGATACCGCCTCCTCCGAGTTTTACGACAAGGAGAGCGGTAGCTACGTCTTTAAGAAATCGGACGGCTCGCAGCGTTCGGCTGATGAGTTGATCGATCTGTTTGAATCGCTCGCGCAACGGTTTCCGATTATCTCGATCGAGGATGGCTGCGCGGAAAACGATTGGGCCGGCTGGAAGAAATTGACGGAGCGGCTCGGTGATAAGATGCAGCTCGTGGGTGACGATCTCTTTGTCACGAACGTCGAGTTCCTCCAGAAAGGCATCGATCAAGGCGTGGCGAACTCAATTTTGGTGAAAGTGAATCAGATCGGCACTCTCACCGAGACCTTCGATGCCATTCGCCTGGCGACAGAGAATGGCTACACCGCGGTGATCAGCCATCGCTCCGGGGAGACGGAAGACACCACCATCGCGGATATCGCGGTGGCGACGAACGCCGGGCAAATCAAGACCGGCTCGCTTTGCCGGACCGATCGCGTCGCAAAATACAACCAACTCCTGCGGATCGCGGAGGAACTTGGTGACAACGCCGTCTTCGGCGGTAAGATGCGCTAGTGGATCACCCCGGCTACGACGATTTTCGGGCGCGTCGCGAAGCCACCGTCTGGCAGCAACTTAATCGCGTCCTGCGCGGGCTGCTGGTCATCGCCTGCCTTCTCGTCGTGGTGAGTTTGTTTCTCCCGCAGCACAAGAAGCTAAAGGACAGCCACAGTGAGATCGAGATGCTCGAGGCGCGCGTCACCGAGCAAAAAATGATTCTGGCCCGTCATTCGCGGGAGGTCACCCTGTTAAAGACCGATCCGACTTATCTGGAGACAATCGCGCGTGATCGTCTCGACCTGATGAAAGAAGGAGAAACGATCGTCCGCCTGGAGGTTCCTCCCGCGGGGCAGCGGAAGTAGGAGCGCGCTGGCGCATGGCCGCACCGCCGCTATCTTCGCGCATGGCGAACGAGTCCCAGGAGATCAACGCAGGGGAGTTGAAGGCGCGGGTCGAGAAGCTACGGAGGTTTCTTTGACGTCGCCCATCTGCACGAACAGCTAGCCCTTCTCGAAGCGCGGATGACCGCGCCGGATTTCTGGTCCAACCGCGAACGGGCCCAGGGCGACGTGGAGGAAGTCTCGCGGCTGCGGTCGCTCATCAATCCGCTCCGCGAATTGGAACGCGGGCGCGAAGATTTCGAGGCGCTGCAACAGCTCGCCGCAGAAGAGACCGATCCGGCGCAGCGCGCCAGCGCCGAGGAAGAAATCGCCGCCGAACATTCTCGTCTGCTTCGTCAGCTGGAGGAATTCGAGCTCCGGCAATTCCTCTCCGGGCCGAACGACCGCAGCAATGCGTTCCTCACCATTCACTCGGGTGCGGGTGGGACCGAGTCCTGCGATTGGGCGGACATGCTGCTGCGCATGTACCAGCGCTGGATCGAGCGCAGCGGTCTGCAAGCGCAGACGATCGACATCCAGACCGGCGAAGAAGTGGGGATTAAATCCGCCACCTTTCTGGTGAGCGGCGAATACGCCTACGGCTACCTCAGCACCGAGCGCGGCGTGCACAGGCTGGTGCGAATCTCCCCATTCGATTCCAACAAGCGGCGCCACACCTCCTTTGCGAGTGTCGATGTGGTGCCGGAGATGCCGGAATCCGCGCCCATCGAAATTAATCCGGCCGACCTGGAGGTGGATACCTTTCGCGCCGGAGGAAAAGGCGGGCAGAACGTGAACAAAGTGGAGACCGCCGTGCGCATCGTGCACCAGCCGAGCGGCATCGTCGTCGCGTGCCAGGCGGAGCGCAGCCAGGGAAAAAATCGTGACCTCGCGATGAAGATGCTGAAGGCGAAGCTCTACGAAGTAGAGCAGGACAAAAAGCGGGCGGAGATTGATCGCCAGTACGGCGAGAAGGGCGACGTCGCGTGGGGGAGTCAGATTCGCTCCTACGTCTTCCAACCTTACCAGATGGTAAAGGATCACCGCACCGGCGCTGAGACCAGCAACGTGCAGGACGTCATGGATGGCGACATCGATCTGTTTATCCAGGCGAAATTGCGCGGGCAGAAGGCTGCGAAAGGCGACACGACTGACCTGGAGTAGCTGGGGAACACAGGTTTTCAACCTGTGCGGCCACCGGGCTTTCAGCCCAGTGAATTCTGCCGGTGAGCACAGTGCGGGCATGCGGAAGCATGTCGCTCCGGAGGGACGCGCTTTCGCGCGTCCGTGCCTCGTCAATGCCCCGACGCGGGAGAAATCGCCAAGAACGACCTCAAGAGCGACATTATCCGGGCAAGGCAAAGGCCGCGCCTCCGCCGCTCAAATAATCTGAACCGCGGGCAGGCGGCGCGCGACCTTCCCCGTGAAGACCGATGATCCGCGATAGCCGCCAAGTCCTGACTGAGTTGCTGGTGCTCGACGCCCAGAGAGGCAGCGAACGCGCCTTTCGCGACCTGCACGATCTGTGGCAGCCGGACCTCCGCCGCATGGCGCGGGTGCGCGTGGATCACCCCGATAGCGTGGACGATGTGCTGACCGAAGTGTGGCTGGCGATCGCACGCGGATTGTCGGGGCTGGACGATCCCGCCTGCTTCCCCCGCTGGGCCTTTCAGATTGTGCACCGCCGCAGCGCCGACTGGGTGCGGAAACGCATGCTCGATCGGCGGCGCGAAGAAATGGCGCTCGCGGAGGTGGAGCAACTCGCGCCCGCTGCACCAGCGGCTGAACCCGAGCCGTCCGACGACGTCACGGCAATCCGCGCAGCCATTCTGCAGCTGCCGAGCGATCAGCAGCAGCTACTCCATCTGCATTACCAGCTGGAGCGCAGCATCGCCGAAATCGCCGCCGTGCTCGACATCCCGCCGGGCACCGTGAAGTCCCGACTTTTCTCCATCCGTGAAACCTTGAAACGCAAACTCGAAAGGAAAAACAGCCATGAATGACATCGACCAGAAAATCAAAGCTGCCCTGCAGCGCCACAGCTCCGAGGGAGCCGTGGATGAACCAAATCTCGCCGAGGAGGTGATCACCGTCTTTCGCGGGCGTCATCGTTGGATGCACGCGGTGGCGATGGTGGTGAGCCTCGCGTTCCTCGCGCTGGCGGTGTGGGCGGCGATCCGCTTCTACCACACGGAACCGGTCCGCGAGCAGCTGCTCTTCGGCGCCCTCGCCTTGGGCGCGCTCATCGTTATGTCGATGATGAAAATCTGGTTCTGGCTTGAGATGCACACCAACCGCGTGCTGCGCGAACTGAAGCGTGTGGAATTGCTGCTGGTCTCGCGTGACGCCGGAAGCAGGTGAAGGACGGCGTTGTAGCTGCGGCGCTATGCGCCGCACGGGCATGTGCTTACGTCTCGCACGAGCGCCACGCACAAATCCGTGTCGCCCACAGGGCGACAGCTACAGCGCGGCTGCTGCGATCGCCAAACGAGCCATGAGCACGCCGCTGAAAATCACAGCTTCGCTGTGTCTTAGTTTGGCGGCGGCGAGAGATCGTAGACCTCGACGAGACCGATGCCGGTGGAGTTGTTCGCGCCGCGCACGATCGCGGTGTAGGCGCCCGCGGGCAGATTGCGGTGCAGGGCGGCTTCCTGCGTGCGCGTGGGGGCAAGGCCGGCACTCTGAACGAGGCTGGCTTGCGGGTCTGTTTGCCAGTCGTTGTTCGACGCAATCAGCCCACCGGAAGCATCGCGCAGCTCCAGCGTGGGATCAGGCAGCGCTCCGTTGATCCCCGAACTACTGAGCGAAGGGCCGATGGCACGCACCACCACGTTCTTCGACTGCGGCCCGCCCACAATGAATCCCGCAATCATCGCGTCGTCCAAGCCAAGAACCTCGCCCCGCGCTGAGATGTTGCCCGCACGGCCGCCGGTGTCGCCGAGATCGAACAATTCCACCAGGCCGGTGCCGGTGAGGATGCCGTCGCCATTGTCGAATGATTTCACGATCACCGTATAGGCCCCTGCCGTGAGGGAGCGGTAGAGCGCCGACTCCAGGCTACTCGACGGATCGAGCCGGTAGCTGGCGATCGTCTCTGCATCAGTGCTGTCGATCCAGTCGTCATTCACGGCGATCCGGGTGCCGGAGGCGTTGAAAAGCTCCATCATCGGATCGCGCATCGGGTTGCGAATGCCCCGTGCGCCCAGTGAGTTGCCGATCCCGCGCAGCACCAACGTGGCCGGCTGCGATCCCTGCACGATAAACCCGCCGATGAGCACTTTCTCGCCGGTGCCGATAAAGGCGCGCGTGGAGAGGTTCACCAGATTCGCAGTGGGCGTGCTGGTGCGGTAGGGCGGCCCCGCGTCATAGATGGCGCGCGCACCGGCGATGTCGTCGCCGGTGAGACTGTCCAGATTGCCGATCCTCGAATTCATGAGCGCGGAGACACTCTGGCCCGCCTGGTCGGGATGGTTAAGACCGAGGACATGGCCGAACTCGTGCAGCGCCACGCGGTGAAAATCCTCGACCCCGGATTGCCGGGGGCCGGCGTAGGAGTCCCACACGTAGCGGTTATTGAAGACGACATCTGCATCCGAGTAGGTGGTGTCGCGACGGGCAATCACTGTGACAGCGAGCGTGGTGTTGCCGAAGGCATCGCCGAAGACCGTGGAGGAGAACAAAACAGAGTTATCGGCGTCGGATTTATCCGACGGCAGCGGGGAAGCGATCACCGGTGCGAATTGCATGTGCGCGAGGTGCTGGTTCCAGGTCTGGAGTGCGGTCGCAGCGGAGTGATTGAAGGAGGCGGAACCATCCTGCAAGGGCTGCGGACCGCCCAGCGAGAGGTGCATCACGACCGTGCGATTCGTGGTCCACTTCCTTCCATCGAGCGTATAGCCGGCGGCATCTTCGAGAGGAAGCAAGACCGCACCGCCGAATGCGGCGAGGAAGGTGATCTTCAGAAGCTTTTTACCGGAAAACACGTGAAAGATTAGCCGGTCCACTCGGACCGCACAAGCCGGAGCTGAAACGCATTCGAAAAACGTCCGCCGGCAAACTGGCGGCAACATGCCAGGCAGGCCATGACGCGTCGAAGGCGGCGCACCCGCCGGAATTCACGCGCGCACTTCGGGCAGAGATACAGAAACCGCCGTCGCGGTCGGCGCGCCGGAAAGGGCAGGGTGTGGCAGCGCTGCTCGTCGGCGATGCCGAGATCGGCGCAAGCCTGCCGCCACTCCGGTCCATGCGGTGCGATGCGGCGGCGACCGGCACGCGCATGGGCGACGAGATGCGCCAGCTCGTGGCGCAGGGTGCGATCGACCTCCGCCGCACCGTGCTCGTGCAGCTGCGGATTCAATGAAACAAGCGCACGTCGGAAATCGGCGCGGCCTGCGGCGGTGCGGAGGCGAGGATTCCACTCCACCTGCACAAGGGGGATCAACGTGGTGGCGCCCACCAGCATCAACAGCGCGCGTGCTTCGCTCTCGAGCTGCGGATCGCGTCCGCCTCCTGGCCGCGCCCGCGTCTCGGGCGCGGGAGTCGCTGGCGCCCTGGAAAAGAAGAGCTCCAGCTGCTTAAAGAACAGCATAAGCTTCGGTCCCGGTCTCCCGGCGGGAGGCGCGCAGCCGCTGGACGACGTGGACGATTACCTCAGCTGCGGTGGCCACTTCGTCGCGGGTGGTTTGTTTGCCTAACGAGAAGCGAATCGCGCTGGTGGCGTATTCCTGCGGAGCGTTCATCGCGAGCAGGACATGGGAGGCGACCACGCTGCCCACCATGCAGGCCGAGCCGCTGGAGGCGCAGACGCCTGCCAGGTCGAGCGCCATGAGGATGGTCTCCGAGTCGAGGCCGGGAAAGCTGACGTTGAGGGTGTTCGCCAGCCGGTTGCTGGTGTCGCCGTTCACGTGCGCCGCGGAGATGCGGCCGGTGATGCGCTCCGCAAGCTCATCTCGCAATGCTGCCTCGCGTGCCTGTTCCGCGACGGAATCGGTGAGCGTCCACTCCGCCGCTGCGGCCAGGCCGGCAATGGCGGCAACGTTCTCGGTGCCCGGGCGCCGCTGATTCTCGTGCGCGCCGCCGAATTGAATCGGCTCGATGGGTAATCCGCTGCGCACGTAGAGGAGCCCGGCGCCTTTCGGGCCGTAGAATTTATGGGCGGCGAAGCTGGCGGCGTCGAACGTGCCCGGGGAAAGATCGAGCGGCAGTTTCCCGAAGGCCTGCACCAGATCGCTGTGCAGCAGCACACCGCGACTGCGGCAGATGGCGCTGATCTCGTCCATCGGCTGGATGACGCCGGTTTCGTTGTTGGCTGCCATGATGGAGACGAGGGTGGTGTCGTGGCGCAGGGCGCGGGCGAGCTCCTCCGGATCGATGCGGCCGAGGTCGTCAACGGCGAGGAAAGTGACGTCGAAACCCTCGTGCCGCTGCAGATGCTCGAAGGCATGCAGCACCGCGTGATGCTCCGTGCTGCCGCAGACGAGGTGGCGCCCGGCGGCGCGGCGGGCGCGGGCGAGGCCGAGCACCGCCAGGTTGTTCGATTCCGTCCCGCTGCCGGTGAAGATCAACTCGTGCGGCTTCGCGTGCAGCAGCGACGCGAGACGGTCGCGTGCATTATCGATCGCCGCCCGCGCTTCGCGTCCGGCTGCATGGATGCTGGAGGGGTTCCCGAAATGCTCGCCGAGGTAGGGCAACATCGCCTCGCGCGCTGGAGCACACAGCGGGGTGGTGGCGTTGTAATCGAGGTAGATCATTCGCGCCGTCAAAACTTCGCGGCGCTGGCGGCAGTGCGGTCCCGTTTCGGGAGAATCGCGATCTGCTTCGCCTCGTAGTAAACGAGCGAATCCGGCGGCACGCTTTCGGTGAGGAAGACGTTGCCGCCGATGGTGCTGCGCGCGCCGACGACCGTCTCGCCGCCGAGGACGGTGGAATTCGGATAAATGGTGACGTAATCCTCCACATTCGGGTGGCGTTTGCCGCCTTTCCGGATGTGGCCCTGGTCGTCCTTCTCGAAGCTGCGCGCTCCGAGCGTGACGCCGTGGTAGAGCTTGACGTGGGAGCCGATCACACAGGTCTCACCGATGACCACGCCGGTGCCGTGATCGATAAAGAAATGGGAGCCGATCTTCGCGCCGGGATGGATATCGATGCCCGTGCGGCCGTGCGCCCATTCCGTCATCATGCGGGGGATGAGCGGCAGCTGCTTTTGATAGAGCAGGTGCGCCATGCGCTGAATGCCGATCGCCTCGATCGCCGGATAGGCGAGGATGATTTCCTCGTAACTGCGCGCGGAGGGATCGCCTTCGTAGGCGGCGTCGATATCCGCCCAGAGCATTTCCCGCAGCCGCGCCAGCTTGGAGAAGAAGAACGCCAGAATCTCGTCGGCGTCGGTCTCGATGGAATCGCTCGGGCTGAGGGCGGCCAGGCTCTTGCAGATCTCCGGTTTAATACGCGCGTGGAGACTCGCGATGCGGCTGATGGTGACGCTTGGCAGATCGCCCGCGTGCTGGAGTGGTGCACCGTGGAAGCCGGGGAACAAAATGCTGAGCAAATCCACGCAGACGGCATCGATGGCGGGGCGCGAGGGGAGCTTGGCGGCGGCCTCGAGGTAATTGATGCCGCCGTTTTCTTCGTAGGTGCGCAGCAGGTCTTCCACTACGGCTCTGAAGTTCTGATCCATCAAGGCCAGTATGCGACGAGATGCTGCTAATGAAACGCGAAAAAGGCCGTGTCGCCGTGGTGTGAGGAGGAATGGGGCGAGCGCGATGGATTCGTGGCGAGCGTGGTGTGGTAGGCCGTCGTGTCCTCACGCGGCGGGGGCTGTGGTTGTGGAGTGGGGGAGGTGGCGCAGCGCGGGGGGCTGGGTATCCCGCCCGCCGCGTCGGGAGACGCGGCCTACAGGGCGCAACGAGGAAAACGGCGAAGGCGTTGGGGACGGCATTTCCACCGGCCAGGTGACGCCGGGCCGCGTTTTCAATTCGGCTATTTTTAGCGTACCTGTTCCTTCGCCCATGAGTAACTTCGAAATTCTCGGCTTGCCCATCGATGAGATGGGGACATTCCTCGGCGCCGCCCATCCCGATCCGTTTCGGATCCTCGGACCGCACCGCGTCGGCGAGAACCTGGTCATCCGCGTCTTCCGCCCCGAGGCGAAGGAGGTGCAGATCCTCGTGGGCGAGGAAACTTTTGTCGCAAATCGCTTGCACGCCGAGGGTTTCTTCCAGGCGGTGCTGCCCGGCATGCGACGGGACAAACCCTACCGCGTGCGGGTCACAGGCTGGGATGGCTCCGAGCAGATCCTGCACGATCCCTACAGCTACGGCACCATCATGGGGGAGGTAGATCTGCATCTGTTTTCGGAGGGCAATCATCACCTCATCTACGAGCGCTTCGGCGCGCAATTACGGAAAATCGGCGGCGTGGAGGGTGTTTACTTTGCGGTCTGGGCGCCGAACGCCACCCGCGTCAGTGTGGTGGGCGATTTCAACCTCTGGGATGGTCGCGTCCATCCGATGCGGCGGCTGCTCGGCAGCGGGGTGTGGGAGATTTTCGTTCCCGGCGTGGGGGAGGGTGCGCACTATAAATTTGAGCTGCGGACGTTCAGCGGGGCGGCGCTTTTGAAGAGCGATCCGTTCGCGTTTTTCGGGCAGCACGGAAAGGACACCTCCTCGCTCGTTTACAATCTCGAGCGCTATCAGTGGTCGGACGAGGAGTGGATGGAGTCCCGCCGCACGCGTGATTGGAACAAGAGCGCGGTCAGCATCTACGAGGTGCACCTTGGCTCCTGGGCGCGGCGCGCGGACGAAGGTGACCGCTCGCTCAGCTATCTGGAATTAGCGGACGCGCTGCTGCCTTATGTCCTCGAGATGGGCTACACGCACCTCGAGCTCATGCCGGTCGCGGAGCATCCCTTCGAAGGCTCGTGGGGTTATCAGGTCACGAATTACTACGCGCCGACGAGTCGCTTCGGGAACCCGGATGAGTTCCGGCATTTCGTGGACAAATGCCACCAGGCAGGGATCGGCGTCATCGTTGATTGGGTGCCGGCGCACTTCCCGAAAGATGTGCACGCGCTCGCGGAATTTGACGGCACCGATCTCTATGAGCACGCCGATCCGCGGCAGGGGGAGCATCAGGATTGGGGCACGCTCATCTTCAATTTTGGACGCAACGAGGTGCGGAATTTTCTCACCGGCAACGCGCTCTTCTGGCTCGATAAATATCACATCGACGGTCTGCGCGTGGATGCAGTGGCCTCGATGCTTTACCTCGATTATTCGCGCGAGCCCGGCCAGTGGGTGCCGAACGCCTACGGCGGCCGTGAAAACCTCGAGGCTGTCTATTTCCTCAAGAACACGAACGAGGTCTGCTACGCCCGTTTCCCGGGGATCATGACCATCGCGGAGGAGTCCACGGCGTGGCCCGGCGTGTCGCGCCCCACGTATCTCGGCGGCCTCGGATTCGGCATGAAATGGAACATGGGCTGGATGCACGACTTCCTGCACTACATGGCGCTCGATCCGATCTTCCGCCGCTACCACCACAACAGCATCACGTTCTCGATCATGTACGCCTTCAGCGAGCATTTCGTGCTCGTGCTCAGCCACGATGAGGTGGTGCATGGGAAGGGCTCGCTCATTGGCAAAATGCCGGGCGACGAGTGGCAGAAGTTCGCGAACCTGCGGCTGCTCCTCGCCTACATGTGGGCGCAGCCAGGCAAGAAGCTTCTCTTCATGGGTGGCGAGATCGGCCAGTGGAAGGAGTGGAACCACGACACGAGTCTCGAC
>JACCZQ010000516.1 GCA_013695905.1 Chthoniobacterales bacterium | reverse complement strand
TGGTGCTCGCATTCTGCGAGCACGAACTTCCTTGGACGGTTACGCGGTGGAGACGTTGCGGCGCCCAGGCGCAAGCCGCCAAAGTTCGCGACTCGCGAAAGCTTTCGGAGTCGCCAGCACGCTGGAGCGTGCGCTCCCCGAAATGCCGGCTCCGCGCGCGCAGCACCCGATTGTAACGATCTATCTGTTACAGAACACTAACGAAGCTTCGCCTCAGACCGTCAAGGAGACGAGCAGGACCGCGAATGGACGCGAAGAAACGCTAATGAAAGAAACTCTTTCCTTCTTCTATTCGCGTCGATTCGCGTTCATTAGCGGTTTCAAAAACTTGTCACAAATGCACGACTTCGCTTCGCTCAGAGCAAGCTAAAGCAAAAACGGCCCAAGCGTTGCCGCTCCGGCCGTTTTGTGATTCGCCTTGGGCGAGTCTTTAGCTGCCGCTCTGCGTCTTTTCGCCTGCCTTTTTCCAGCCGGCGATGCCTTTCGAGTAATGCTTCACGTTGGTGTAGCCGAGCTCCTTCGCCTTCGCCGCAGCCGCGCGATACGCTTTGCAACGCTCGCTGCCGCAATACGCGACGATGAGCGCGTTCTTATCCTTCGGCAGTTTCTCGCCGAGCTTCTCTTCGTGAGCGGCGAAGTCGATCGAGCCGGGAATGTGACCCTTCTTGAAACTGTCGGTGCCGTTCACATCGATAAGCGTGACAGTGTTCTGCTTCATCGCCTTCTTGAGTTCGTCATGGCTGATGTCGGGAAAGTCCGTCGCGGCCACCGCGGTGAAGGCGGAGAACGCCAGCGCGAGCGCGAAACTAGTCAGTGTTTTCATAGTGCGGCAACGCTAAAGGGCAGGGCCGGAGGCGTCAAACTGCGGTGGGCCGCACGTTGGCAGGGTGTGGGCGGAGAGGCGACACTCCTGTCGCTTTTCCAGCGTGGATCGACTGGCGACAGGAGTGTCGCCACTCCGTGGCAGCCGAATTCTGCGGGCGTTTGCTTGTTTGCCCATAGCCAAACTGCTGGAGGCAGCTTAAAGAAGCCCGCGTGACAGGTGAACCGCACAATTTTCACTTCATCGGCGTCTGCGGCACAGCCATGGGCGCGGTCGCGGCGGCTCTGCGCGAGCGCGGATTATCCGTCACCGGCTCGGACGAGAACATCTTCCCGCCGATGTCCACTTTCCTGGAAAGCCGCGGCGTGGCGCTGAACAACGGCTACCGCCCGGAGAACATCCCCGACAACGTCGACATCGTCGTCATCGGCAACGCGATGAAACGCGGCAACCCCGAGGTGGAGGCGGTGCTCACGCGGAAGCTGTATTACTCATCGCTTCCGTCGGTCCTGCGGCGCTTTTTCCTGCACGGCCGCCACAATCTCGTCGTCACCGGCACCCACGGCAAAACGACCACGACCGCGTTGCTCACCTGGATCATGAAAGTGGCGGGCTTCGATCCGAGCTACGTCATCGGCGGCATTCCGAAAAATCTCGGCCGGGGCGCGCTCTTTAACGATTCGAAGCATTTCGTCATCGAGGGGGACGAGTACGACACCGCGTTTTTCGACAAGCGCTCGAAGTTCATCGAGTACCTGCCGGAGCTGCTGATCGTGAATAACATCGAGTTCGATCACGCCGATATCTTCAAGGATCTCGAGCAGGTAAAAACAAGCTTTCGCCACCTGCTCCGCATCGTGCCGCAGAACGGCATGGTGCTGCTGAATGGCGACGACCCGAACTGCGTCGATGTGGCGAAGGAATGCTTCGCGCCCATTCTGGAGATCGGCTTTTCCGAGAATTGCGCGCAGCAGATCCGGGACGTCGCTTACTCCTCGGAAGGTTCCCGCTTCACGCTCGGCGACGAAACGTACGAGCTGCCGCTCATCGGCGAGTTTAATGTCCGCAACGCCGCCATGGCGGTGACAGCCGCACGCTTCTACGGCGCGCAGCTCGATAAAATCCGGGAAGCGCTCGCGAGTTTCGAAGGCATCGCACGGCGGCAGGAGCTCCGCGGCGAAGTACGCGGCGTGAAGGTGATCGACGACTTCGGCCATCACCCGACGGCGATCAGCCAAACGCTCACCGCGTTACGGCATCGCTACACCGGCCACCGTATCTGGGCCATCTTTGAGCCGCGCTCGAACACCACCCGGCGCGCGGTCTTTCAGCAGCAGCTCCCCGATGCGCTGAAGCTTGCCGACGGCGTCTTCATCTCCGAAGTGGCGCGACTGGAGCAGATCCCTGAGGAGGAGCGGCTCCACCCGGAGGCGGTCGTGCAGGCGATCGCCGAGGCCGGCCGACCCGCCTTCTACGAGAAAGACGCCGCGCACATTGTCGATCGCTTGATTCCGCTGCTGCAGGCGAAGGACGTGGTCGCAGTTTTCAGCAACGGCGGTTTCGACGGCATCCACGAGAAGATTCTCGAGCGACTCCGCGACGGCGGCGGGGACGATTGACGAGCGCTGGAGACAACAACAACAGCGGCGTGAGCTCCGCGCGGGCGGCTCCTGCCGCGTGCCGGCGCTTACCCTTTGCTGATGTGCGAAGGAAGACCGGGGAGGAGGCTGCGGCTGAGCACGCCGAAGAGCGCGACGACGGGGATGGCAACCAGCAGCGCACCGGCGGCGTAGAGACCCCACTGCGTGTTCATGTTTGCCTCGAACATCCGGAGACCCACTGGCACCGTAAAGATCTCCACGTCCCGTAGAACGACAGCGGCGATGACATACTCATTCCACGCCGTGATGAAGGAGAAGAGCGCAGCGATGGCCAGCGCCGGTCCGGCCAGCGGCAGCACCACCAGGCGGAAGGCTTGCCAGCGGGAGCAGCCATCGATGACGGCTGCTTCTTCGAGTTCGACCGGGATGGTGTCGTAGAAAACCTTCAGCTGCCAGATGCAGAATGGCAGCGCGGTCGCCGAGTAGAGGATGATGACGCCGAGATAGGAATTCAGGAGGCCGAGATGAAAGAGGATCACATAGAGCGGCACGAGCAGCAGCGTGGCCGGGAATAACTGCGTGATGAGCACACCGCTGAGGAGCGGGCTCCGGCCGGGAAATTTGGAACGCGAGAGCGCATACGCCGCCGTGGACGCGAGGGCGACGCCGGTGATCGTGACTGCGAGCGCGATGACCGTGGAGTTGAAGAGCCAGCGCAGGAATGGCGTCTCGGTCAGCAGCACGCGGAAGTTCTCCAGCGTAGCGCCTGCCGGAATAGGGCGGAGGGAGGTGGAGAGCAGCTGATCCGCGGGTCGCAGCGCGATCCCGACGAGCTGGACGATTGGGAAAACGGCGAGCAGCGCAAAAAGGACGAGGGCGACATAGCTCCCGGCCCGGCGGGAAAGATTCGCCCGCTCTGCGCCGCCTTTCATCTCCACGGAAGAGTCCAACTACAGGTGCACCACTCGCGCCACAGATGCGCCGAGCACGCTGCTACCGCTCGCTGCCAGCGAGCGCGATCGGCTGCTCTTTCTTCGCCGGCTCCGTCGTGGTGTCGGGCGGCAAGAACCCTCCCGATTTCGATTTCACGAATGCGATGTCGGACGCGTTGATCGTGCCGCCGCTGGCGTTCACATCCGCACGGAAGTTCGACTGCGAGACCGCCCCGCCGGAGAAGGCTTTGGTTTGGCCCACGTCGGCGGCGTTCACATTGCTGTTGCCGTTTACGTCGCCCACGAGGATCGCCATCCGCACCGCCACGTCGTTGGCGTTCGAGCCGTCGTTCACGCCGAGGAGTGTGACGGTGATTCGTTGCACATCGGTCACACCGCTCACGTCGACGGCGACGACGTCCGTCGCGAGGTTGGATGGTGTCGCTGACGTCGCCACACCGGAGGTGACAACAGCGCCGGCAAACGTTACCGGCTTTGGAAAGGTGAAGACGATCCTGTAAGCGCCGCCGGGGGCGTTGCGGGACTCCACGGCCGGTGTTCCGGAAAGCGGCAGGTTGAGGTCGAAAACGCCAGCTGCACCATGCGTGAGGCGCGAAACCGCGCTCACGGCTTGCACAGGGAAGCTGTTCGTCCAATAGGCGGCTTGCCCGTCTGCCGTCGATGCTTTGCGGATGAGGAAGCCTGTTCCGGCCGGGATGATTTCATTACCGCGGTCGTTCATCGGATCTGCCGCCCACGTCCAACGGGCGTTCGCGGCGGATGGATTCCGGACATATACGCGCGGAGCCTTGTCGTAGCCCGCGACAGAGTTATTGAAGAGGTGCAGCTCGTCGCCGGCGACAAACGAGCCGTCGCTCAGGTCAAGTCCGGTGGCGTTGAGACTAACGTCGAGCGGACGCAACAGACCCACCGGGTTATCCTGTGCACCGGTCGTGTTGGTGCTGAGAGGCAGTGTCACTTTTTTCAACAGGACGGCACCCAGCGTGACCAGCGGCAGGGTCGGCGCGCCGTTCAAATTACGCACGGCGAAGTAGCTGTCCGGGAGCAGGGGATCATCACCGCGATCCGTCGCGGCGTCCCCGAGCAGGCGCCACGCGCTGTTGCCGAAGTAATAGGTCCTGTGGGGGAGATTCGTGCCCGGCGTCGACGTATCGGGGACGCGGATTTGCGTTTTGTAGGTGGGGACAGAAGTGGTGGGCGTAAAGGAGACGTTCGCGTCGGATGCCGGGAAGACGGTCGCGAGGCTCCAGTTTGGGATGATGGAGAGCTGCGCGTTTGCCGGGAGCCCCGTCAGATTGTCCGCGCCGAGATCGACCGTGATCGTGTTCGTGGTGTTGCTGAGGATCGGGTAGGTGCGGCCTTCCTTGGGATTGGCGCTGCTGGCCGGGCCGATCAAGGCATAATAATAATTCGGCTGGCTGCCGGGGGCGTAAACAAACTGGTTCGCGGTCCAGGGGTTGCCGCTCACGGTGATGTTGGTCCCGCCCGAGGATTGGATTCCCCCGACGAAGGCGGCTGGTCGAACGAAAGGAACCGAAATGTACGAATCAGAATTCCCAAGCAGGCTCGTGGTGGTAAATCCCACCGGGTCGGTCGCGACCGATTGCGCGACCGCGGGCGAGACCACCGCAAAACTACATGCGGCGGCGATCGCCAGGAAGGATGTAAAGGCGCATTTCGTCATAATGAGAGGGGGGTGGCTGTAAGTCTTAGCAAGAACAATTCCCGTAGCGAGCGAATTCTGCTGCTGATCTTTCGCTGATGGAGCAGGAAAATGTCTGTGGTGGGTGATATCAGGTGCGGAAAAATCCACCCGCACTGCGTGCGCAGCACGAGGCAGAAAGCTCCCTTTCACTAATGTAACGCGTGAAAAACGGCCGCAGCAGCTCATTTATTTTTCGGAAAATTCATTGGATGCAGCTTTTCGCCTCCTGCTGAGTAGCAAAATTGCGGAAAAGCGGTCGCTCGGCGCGCTGGGCAGGAACTCGGCAGACGCATTCGGGGCAAGGGGAAGTGTTCATGTGCCTGCCAAACATTTCCGGAAGCAGAACTGCCGATGACAAAAAAAAGCGGTTCCGGCGCAACCAGCGTCTACTCTGCTCCTGGCGAATCGCCCACCACGACTGCTGTGAAGCTGCCTCAGCCCTGCCACATCGTGTGCGCCAGCTTCGCGATCAGCACAGTCACCACGACGAGGAAGAAAATCCGCACAAAGCGACTCCCTTTCGCGATGGCGAGATGCGCACCGAGGGTTGCGCCGATCACGTTGCTCACCGCCATCGCAATCGCCGTGCCTAACAGCACGTGGCCTGTCGCGGTGAAGTAGATGACCGAGGCGAGATTCGTGGACCAGTTCACCGCCTTCGCGGACGCAGAGGCGGCGAGAAAATTGAACCCGAAGATGCCGACGAAGGCGAAAATAAGGAAACTCCCCATCCCCGGCCCGAAGAACCCGTCGTAAAAACCGAGCACCGCCCCCACCAGCATCCCGAGCCAGCGCGCCCGGTGCGGCGGGTGTTTCGGTGCGTGGATCAATCCCAGATCCTTCACAAGAAACACGTAAACCGCCACCACCACGAGCAACCCCAGCACCAGCGGCCGCAGCAGCGCGGGATCGAGCAGCGTCACCACCCGCGAGCCCAAAAAGGCGCAGACAAACGCCGTCACCGCCGCCGGCAGGATCGTCGCCCAATCGATTTTCACATGGCGCGCATACCGCTGCACCGCGAACGAAGTCCCGAAGAACGACGCGAACTTATTCGTGCCCAGCACCGTCGGCACCGGCACCCCCGGCAGCAGGAGCAGCGCCGCCGGGAGTTGGATTAATCCACCACCGCCCACCGCCGCATCCACGAAACCCGCCACCAGCGAAAACGCACAAAGCAGCAGCAGGTCCCACATAAGAGGCGCCAGTGAACCGCCTCACCTCCCACGGCGGCAAGCAAACTCCGACACACGTCCCGCGAGCGGCGCTTCCCGGCGGGCGGAACTCCCTTTCCCGCACGCATTTGCCTCCCGAACGGCGAATTACGGGTGACATGCGCGCAATCTGGAAAGGCAGTATCAGCTTCGGGTTGGTCAACATTCCCATCGCCCTGTATCCGGCGACGCGGAAGGAAGATTTGAAATTCCGACTCCTCCGCGCCGCCGACCACAGCCCCGTCAACTATAAGAGAGTCGCCGCCGCCGACGGCAAAGAGGTGCCGTGGGATCAGATCGTCAAAGGCTACGAGTACGAAAAAGGGAAGTTCGTCGTCTTGAACGAAAAAGATTTCCAGCGCGTCGATCTCGAAGCCACGCAAACCGTCGATATCCAGGACTTCGTCGACATCGATGAGATCGACCCGATGTTCTTCTACAAACCGTATTACCTCGAGCCCCAGAAAGGCGGCGACAAAGCGTACGTCCTCCTCCGCGACGCGCTGGCCGCCGGCAAAAAAGTCGGCATCGCGAAGGTTGTGATCAAAACGCGCCAATACCTCGCCGGAGTGAAAGCGATGAAGCACGCGCTCGTCCTGGAATTAATGCATTTCGCGCAGGAGCTCTCCGACGCCGAGAAGCTCAACGTTCCAAAAAAACTCGAGCCCGGTAAGCGCGAAATGGACATGGCCAAAGCGCTCGTCGAGAGCATGAGCGCGAAGTGGGACCCGGAGAAATACCACGACGACTACCGCGAAGCGCTGCTCGAAGTCATCGAAGAGAAAGTGGAATCCGGCGGCCAGGAGCTCGAGGACAAGCCGAAGGCGAAAAAAGAATCCACCAAAGTCATCGACCTCGTCGCCGTGCTGCAGCAGAGCCTCGCGAAATCGCAGAGCGCGAAAAAGAAACCTGCTGCAAAATCAGCCAAGCGGGCGACGAAGCAGCACAAGAAGGCGGCGTAACCCCGTCGCGCCAGCCGCCGCGCGCTCCACTGCAGACCAGTGGATTTCGAGAAACTCGAACGCGACACAACATTCCTGCGCGAGTGCTTTCTGGAGGTGCTCACCTGCATCGGCGAAGCCGAAACCGCGCAGCAATTCACCACCTCGTTAGGCGACGTCGCGCTCACCGGCAGCATCATCGGGATCATCTCGGCGGCCATGATCATCTTCGGGACCGGGCTGGTGGTGCGGTTCTGGCAGCTGTAGCGCAAGTTTTTAACTTGCAGGATTCGAAGAGGCAGCCGGCAAGTTAAAAACTTGCGCCACGTCAGAGTCGCGGATCCGGCAATTTCCACGTGACACTCTGAGCGGAGCAGAAACACGCGCAGCTGCGATTCATCGTTAGCGATGTTTGAGACGTTTTCGTTCGATTGGAATCTGCTCTTCGAGAATCTGGTGCGGATGCTGATTTCCTTCGCCCTCGCGTTTCCGCTGGCGTGGGAGCGGGTGAAATCGCAACGGAGCCTCGGTC
>JACCZQ010000515.1 GCA_013695905.1 Chthoniobacterales bacterium | reverse complement strand
GTTGAGTGTGGTGCTGGGATTGTTTCCGCAGCTGATCGATCAGGCACTCGTGGCGCCGGCGGTGACGGCGGTGCGCGCGCGCGAGACGGTGGTGACGCTGAAGATGTGGCACGGGATCAATCCGGTGTTCCTCCTCAGCCTCGCGACGGTGTTCGCCGGTATCGCGGTGTATCGCTTCCGCTCGTCCGTGGCGCAGTTCGGGAAATGGGTGCGGCCGGTCACCTCATGGGGCCCGGAGCGGTGGTATGAGCTGGGGCTCGTCGGGCTGGTGCGCGGTGCGGATTGGCAGACGCGCCTGCTGCAGGGCGGGAAGCTGCGGCATTACGTTTTCGTGGTGCTGGCGGTCTCCACGGGGCTGGCGGGAATCGCGATTACGCGGAAGGAGCTGGCGGTGCTGGATTTCGCGGGGCTGCGCTTCCACGAGGTGGCGGCGGCGCTCTTGATCTTGGCGGCGGCGCTGGTGGCGGCGCGGTCGCGCGGGCGGTTGAGCGCGGTCGCCGCGCTGGGCGTGGTGGGTTACGGCGTGGCCTTGCTCTACGCGATGTTCGGCGCGCCGGATCTGGCGATGACGCAAATCCTGGTGGAGACGCTCACGCTCGTGCTCTTCGTGCTGGTGGTGTATCACCTGCCACGGTTTGAGACGATTTCGCCGCCGGGGCGGAGATTGTTCGATGCGGTGTTTGCAGGCGCGGCGGGCGTGGTGATCACGCTGCTCGTGCTCGCGGCGCTGCAATCGCCGCAGGAGCGGACGGTCTCCGATTGGCTCGCGCAGAACAGCCTCCGCGCGGAAGGGCGAAACGTGGTGAACGTGATTCTCGTGGACTTCCGCGCGCTCGATACGTTCGGCGAAATTGTGGTGCTCGCGGTGGCGGCGCTCGGTGTGTTTGCGTTGCTGCGGCTGTGGCCGCGCGGCGAGAAAGGAGGCGGTCAGTAATGGACTCGCTGCTCCTCCGCACCGCGGCGCGCATCATCGTGCCGGTGCAGCTCCTCTGGTCGGTTTACCTGCTCGTGCGCGGTCATAATGAACCGGGCGGCGGCTTCATCGGCGGCTTGCTCGCGGCGGGCGCGATCATCCTGCACGGCATCGCGAACGGAATGCCGGCCGCGCGCCAGCTGCTCCGAGTGCGGCCGCAAACGCTGATCGGGCTCGGGATTGCGGCCGCGGGATTGAGCGGTGTGATTCCGATGTTGGCGGGGCTGCCGTATCTCACCGGGGTGTGGGGATTTGGTTTCCCAACGCTGGTGGCGGGGACGCTGAAGTTTGGTTCGCCGTTGCTCTTCGATGTGGCCGTTTACCTTGTCGTGACAGGGGTGGGAACGCTGCTGATTTTCGCCGCGGCCGAGGATGGCGAGGAGGGGTAATGGAGACGCTGCTCGCGTTCGTGATCGGTGGTCTTTACGCCACTTCGTTCTACCTGATGCTGCGCCGCAGCATCGTGAAGCTGGTGCTCGGGCTGATGATCTTCAGCCAGGCGGTGAACCTGCTCATCTTCACGACGGCGCGACTCACCCGCGGCAACACGCCGATCATTCCCGAGGGAGCAGCTGCTCCGCTGGAGCCGTTCGCGGATCCACTCCCGCAGGCGCTGATTCTCACCGCGATCGTGATCGCGTTCGGCGTGCTGGCGTTCAGTCTCGCGTTGATGCGGAGAGCGCACGCCGGGCTTGGCACGGACGATCTCGACAAGCTGCAAGAGGGCGAGCAATGAAGAGCGCGCTCATCTTTCCGATCCTGATTCCCGTGCTGACCGCGGCGGCATGTCTGCTCAGCGGACCGAATCGCACGGTGCAGCGGGCGATCAGCATGACGGGCGCAGCGTTGCTCTTCCTGGCGGGAATCTGGCTGCTGCGGGAGGTGCATACCGCCGGCATCATCGTGGTGCAGCTCGGGAACTGGCCGGCGCCGTTCGGTATCACACTGGTGGCTGATTACCTGGCGGCGGTGATGGTGGCGGTGAGCGGTTTCGTCGGCTTCGCGGTGGCAATTTTCGCGCTCGCGGATGTGGACGCGGGACGGGAGCGGTTCGGGTTTCACCCGCTCTACCATGTGCTGCTGATGGGCGTCTGCGGCGCGTTTCTCACGGGCGATCTCTTCAATCTTTTCGTCTGGATCGAGGTGATGCTGATGGCGTCGTTCGTTCTCCTGGCGCTCGGTGGGGAACGCGCTCAGATCGAAGGGGCGGTTAAATATTTGACGCTGAATTTCATCGCCTCGGGGCTGTTCCTCACCGCGATCGGCATCATCTATGGCGCCACCGGCACACTGAACATTGCCGATCTCGCCGTCCGCCTGCGCGACGAAAGCACCGCCGTTCCCCTGGCCGCGGCGATGCTGCTGCTCGGTGCGTTCGGCATCAAGGCCGGTTTGTTTCCGCTTTTTTTCTGGCTGCCGGCGTCGTACCACACGCCGCCGGTGGCGGTGTCGGCGGTGTTCGCGGGATTGCTCACGAAGGTCGGCGTTTACGCGCTGATCCGCGTCTTCACGCTCATCTTTACCGGGATGCCGGAGATCACGCATCCGCTGCTCATCTGGCTCTCGGTGCTGACGATGATCACCGGCGTGCTCGGCGCGGCCGCCCAATACGAAATCCGGCGCGTGCTCTCCTTCCACATCATCAGCCAGATCGGCTACATGACGCTCGGGCTGGGATTCTTCACCGTGGCGGCGATCGGCGCGTCGGTCTTTTACATCATTCACCACATCATCGTGAAAACGAATTTGTTCCTCATCGCGGGTGCGATCCGCTACGCGCGCGGCACGAACGAGCTGAAGCAGCTCGGGGGATTGTATCGCGATTATCCGTGGCTCGGGGTGCTGTTCCTCATCCCGGCGTTGTCGCTCGGCGGGGTGCCGCCGCTCTCTGGCTTCTTCGCCAAGCTGGCGCTCATCACGGCCGGTCTTAGTCTGGCGCAATGGGTGGCCGTGACCGTCGCGCTCGCCGTCGGTCTGCTGACGCTCTTCTCGATGACGAAAATCTGGGCCGAAGCCTTCTGGAAAGCGGAACCAGCAGACGCTCCGCCGCACCCCAAAAAAGCGGTGCCTGTCTTGATGTTGATCCCGATCTGCACGATGGCCACAGTGACGGTGTTGATCGGTATTTTCCCGTCGGTGCTGCTCGATTTTTCGAACGCCGCCGCGGCGCAAATCATGAACCCGCAGCTCTACATCGACGCCGTCCTGCGGCCGACGCCATGAAGACTCTGCGCAAAATTCCGAAGTTTCTGCGGTTTGCGATCTTCTATCTCACGGAGTTGCTGCGCGCCAACGTGCGCGTGGCACACGACGCGGTCACGCCGACGCATTACATGCGGCCGGCGTTCATCGCCATCCCGCTCGATGCTGAGACTGACTACGAGATTCTGCTGCTGGCCAACCTGATGACCATGACACCGGGAACGGTCAGTGTGGACGTCTCCACGGATAACAAGGTGCTCTACCTGCACGCCATGTACGTCGAGGACGCAGACGCCCTTCGCCACGAGATCAAACACCTCTTCGAACACCGCGTGCTGCGGCTGATGCGGTGATTGCGACATCATGGAACGGCTCGTAATTTAGCGAGATATGAGCAGCAAAGAACTAGCGATAGAACTGATCCGAAAGCTGCCAGAGGAAGCGAGCCTGATGCAGATTGCGCAGGAGATCGAGTTCGTCGCGGGAATTCGCCGCGGCGCAGAAGAACTCGATCGTGGTGAAGGCATCTGCGCCGATGCTCTCCTGGAGTTGATCCCGCAATGGGCAAAACCTATGAACTGATCGATTCAGATTTGTTCAACGCATCCTGATGAACCTCGTCCTCCTCATTGTCTTTGGTTTGCTGATCGCGGCGCTGGCCCTGGCGTTCATCCGGCTGGCGCGCGGGCCGAGCTTGCCGGATCGCGTGGTGGCGCTGGATCTTATTAGTATGATCATCGCCGGTTTTATCGCGGCGTATTGCGTTTACCTGCGGCAGCCGGTGCTGCTCGACGCGGTCGTGGTGCTGGCGATCATCGCGTTCTTCGGCACGGTGGCGTTCGCCCGATATCTGGAGAAGAAAAGAACCGATGGCCCGTGAAATCTTCATAGCTCTGTTCCTGCTCGTCGGGGCGACGTTTATCTTCATCGCCGGGCTCGGTGCCTTCCGCTTTCCGGATTTGTTCACTCGCATCCACGCGGTTTCGAAGGCGACGACGCTGGGGCTCGGTTGCATGTTGATCGGCGTCGGGTTCGCGTTTCCCGAGGCCTCGGTGATCGCGAAAATCGTCGCGGTGGTGCTGTTTATCTTCCTCACCACACCGGTCGCCACCCACATGATCGTGCGGGCGGCTTACCTGAACAAAATTCCGCAGTGGCGAGGGACCGTGGTGGACGAGTTGAGCGGTCGCTACTCCGACGATCGGCACACGCTCCGCAGTGTCCCGGCCAAAGACGGCCTGCGCGGACGCTCGGCGAGCGAGAGTGTCACCAGCTAGTGTTCTGTAACAGATAGATCGTTACAATCGGGTGCTGCGCGCGCGGAGCCGGCATTTCGGGGAGCGCACGCCTCCAGCGTGCTGGCGACTCCGAAAGCTTTCGCGAGTCGCGAACTTTGGCGGCTTGCGCCTGGGCGCCGCAACGTCTCCACCGCGTAACCGTCCAAGGAAGTTCGTGCTCGCAGAATGCGAGCACCA
>JACCZQ010000492.1 GCA_013695905.1 Chthoniobacterales bacterium | reverse complement strand
GCGTTGCAAGGTCGAAACGTTTCAGTTCAGCGCGCACGCGTCGCGGGAGTCGATCATCGATTACATCACGAAGCTGGCGCCGAAGAAGGTGGTGCTGGTGCACGGCGATCCAGCCGCGGTGGAATGGGTGCGCGCGCAAGCGGCGGCGGCATTGCCGGGGAGCGAAGTGATCGTGCCGCCGCCGGGTGTGGAGATTGAGTTGTAGCGCAAGTTTTCAACTTGCCGTCTGTTGCTGCTGCAAGTTGGAAACTTGCGCCACGTGAAGATCGTCAGCTGGAACATTAACTCACTGCGGAAACGGCAGGAGCGTCTGCTCGGCTGGCTCCGCGAGACGCAGCCGGATGTCGTTTGCCTGCAGGAGACGAAATGCACGGACGGACAATTTCCCGCGCAGGCGCTGCGGGAGGCGGGCTACTTCTCAGTGTTTCACGGGCAGAAGTCGTATAACGGTGTCGCGATCCTTTCGAAACTGGAGCCGCGGGAGGTGCGGCCCGCGTTGTGCGACGAAGAAGAAGATCCGCAGGCACGGGTGATCGCCGCCACGATCGGCGACGTGAGGGTGTTCTCCGTCTATGCGCCGAACGGGCAGTCGGTCGGCTCGCCGGCTTACGAGTACAAGCTGAAATGGTACGAGCGGCTGCGGAATTGCCTGACGAGACACGAGTCCGGCGCGACGGAGCTCGCGGTCTGCGGCGACTTCAATGTCGCACCCGCTGATGACGACACGCACGACCCGGTGCTTTGGCGCGGCGCGATCATGTGTTCGGATGGCGAGCGAGCGGCGTTTCAGGCGCTGTGCGACTCCGGGTTAGTCGATACGCTGCGGCTGCACGAGAAAGGGCCGGGGCCATTCAGCTGGTGGGATTATCGGATGCTGTCGTTCCCGAAGAACCGCGGGTTGCGCATCGATGCGGTGCTGGCGAGCACATCGCTGGCGGCGCGTTGCACAGCGGCGGGCGTTGACCGCGAGATGCGCAAAGGCAAAGAGCCGTCCGACCACGCACCGGTGTGGGCGGAGTTTGAAATGTAAGCGGAGTGGCGACACTCCACGCAAGTTCAGAGTTGGACGTTGAGCGTTGAGCGTTGGACGTTGGACCCTAATGAGCAGCGTTTCACTTCGCCGGGTGGCAAACTCGCCCCCAAAGCCGCTGCTGCTGTTCGATGGCGATTGTCATTTCTGCCGTCGCTGGATCGAGCGGTGGCGGCAGATGACCGGTGACGCGGTCGATTACGCGACGTCGCGGGAGCAGGGGGCGAATTTCCCGGAAATTCCCCCGGAGGAATTCGCAAATGCGGTGCAGCTGGTGGAAACCGATGGCCGTGTTTATGGCGCGGCGGAGGCGGTATTTCGCTCGTTAGGTTATGCGCGGGGCGGGCGCTGGTTGCGCTGGTGCTATGAGCGTGTGCCGGGTTTCGCGGCGGTGACGGAGACTGGCTACCGCGCCGTGGCGAAGAACCGGATGCTGGCGTCCGCGGGGACGCGGCTGCTCTGGGGCCACGATGTGCGGCTGCCGACATACTCGCTGACGCGGCGGATTTTCCTGCACGCGCTGGGGCTGGTCTTTCTTTGCGCGTTCCTGTCGGTTTGGGTGCAGGTGGATGGGCTCTTCGGCAGCCGCGGCATTCTGCCGGTGAGCGAGTTCTTACCGGCGGTGGCGGCGCATCTCGGCGACGGCGCAGCCTACGAGCTGCCGACACTGTTCTGGTGGAACAGCAGCGATGCTTTTTTGCACGTGGTGTGTGGAGCGGGCACACTCGCGTCGCTGTTGTTGCTCGCGGGCTTGCTGCCGTTGCCGGCCATCGCGGTGGCGTTTGTCTCCTATCTGTCGCTGACGATCGCGGGGCAGACGTTCTTCAGTTTCCAATGGGATATTCTGCTGCTGGAGACGGCGTTTCTGGCGCTGTTCTTCGCGCCGGCGCGGTGGTGGTTGTGGGGCAGGAGCGGTGCTGCACGGGTGTCGCGGGTGGGGTTGTTCCTGCTCAAGCTTTTGCTCTTTAAGCTGATGTTTATGTCGGGCGTGGTGAAGCTCACCAGCGGCGACGATTCCTGGTGGGAGCTGACGGCGCTGAACTATCACTACGAAACCCAACCGCTGCCGACGGTGCTCGGATGGTGGGCGCATCAGGCGCCGGAGTGGTTCGGCAAGTTTTCCACAGCAGTGCTGCACTTCGTCGAGATCGTGGTGCCGTTCTTTATCTGGATGCCACGCCGGGTGCGGCTGCTCGGTGCCGGGTTGCTCATTGGCCTGCAGGTGCTGATCGCCCTCACCGGGAACTACGCATTCTTCAACCTGCTGACGATCGCGCTCTGCCTGCTACTGATCGATGACGCGACGTGGCGAAAGCTCACGCGCCGCCGCACCAGGGTGC
>JACCZQ010000469.1 GCA_013695905.1 Chthoniobacterales bacterium | reverse complement strand
CCCTGAAAGTAGCCGAGGAATTGATCCTCGAGCAGGAACTCATGACAGCGGAGGAGCTGCAGCAGATGCGCGACGAGGTCACCGCGGAAGTGAACGACGCGATCAACACCGCCCAAAGCGACCCATCGCCCAGCGCCAGCGAAGACGATTGGCGCGCGATGGCGCAGCAGCAGCTTGCCGATTCCTGGTCATGAGCGCAACGAACGGTCGAGTAGTGCCCGCGAATCACGCGAATACACGCGAAAACGGAGGGCACAAACTCCCTCATCCATTCGCGTCAATTCGCGTCATTCGCGGGCAAACAAGTCGTCAGCCGACCTGTCTGGCATGAGCATCACGTATCTCGAAGCGATCCGTGAGGCGCAGGCGCGACTACTCCGCGAGGACGACCGCGTTTACATCTACGGCCAGGACATCGCCGGCAAATTCGGCGGCGCGTTCAAAGCCACCAAAGGCCTGCCGGAGCAATTCCCCGGACGCGTGCTCAATTCGCCCATCAGCGAGGACGCGATGATCGGCACCGCGATTGGCGCCGCGATCGAAGGTATGCGCCCGATCGTGGAGATGCAGTTCGCCGACTTCTCCTCGATCGCGCTCAACCAGATTCTGAACAACGCCGGCACCATGTATTACCGGACGCAGATCCCCTGCCCGATCACCGTGCGGCTGCCCTCTGGCGGAACGAAAGGAAGCGGGCCGTTCCATAGCCAGAGCATGGAAGGTTTATACGCGCACTACCCCGGGCTGGTGGTGGTGACACCGGCGACGGTGGAGGATGCCTACTCGATGTTGCTCGAGGCGGTGGCGATTGATGACCCGGTCATTTACTGCGAGCACAAGTATCTCTATTACCACCTCAAGGCCGACGCGCTGCCGACGGAGAATCTGCCGATCGGCAAGGCGCGCATTGTGCGGCCGGGGCGGGACCTCAGCATCGTGACCTACAGCGCGATGGTGCACGAGGCGCTCGCCGTGGCGGAGGATTTCAGTGCGGACGGATTCGAGATCGAGGTGGTCGATTTGCGCAGTGTGAAGCCACTCGACACCGCCACGGTGCTCGCGTCGGTGGCACGAACAGGAAAGCTGTTGTGCGTGGGTGAAGCTTTCCCGTGGGGCGGAGTGACGGCTGAAGTGATCGCGCGGGTTACAGCCGAAGGGTTCCACCTGCTCGACGCCGCGCCGCAGCGGGTGAACGCAAAAGACACGCCGATCCCGTATCACCCGAACCTCTGGTCGGAGCATCGGCCTAACAAGTCATCGATCGCCGCCAAGGCGCGTCAGATTCTCGCGGAGTAGAGCGCATGATGAGCATCATCCCGTCACCCCTCATCCCAACCTTCTCCCCACGGGAGAAGGAACCGCTTTTCGCCCGAGCCACGCGCGCCGGGTATTTCGTGTATTCGTTCGAACGCGGGCTCCCTCTCCCTGTGGGAGAGGGCCGGGGTGAGGGCTTCCTACCCGGTAAGCGCACGCAATAATTCTCCCATGCCACAAGTTCCTATCACCATGCCGCAGCTCGGCGAATCGATGGCCGAAGCCACGATTGTCACCATTCACGTGAAGCCGGGCGACAGCGTGAAGGCGGATCAGGAGATCATCGAAGTCGAGACCGACAAGGCGGTGATGGGTGTCACTACGCCGTGTGCCGGTGAAATCACGAAGATCGAGGCGGAGGTGAAAGGCACCTACGTCGTGGGGGCGGTGCTCGGTTATGTCGAAGCGAGCGAAGCAGACGCGGCACGATTGGTGAAGAAAACGCCAGAGCAGCCACAGGGCTCCGTCGCGAAGGAAGTGCCGGGGCGGCAGGAAGAGACGGCGACGCCGGTGAAGAGCGGCAACGGCAGCGGCTCGCATTTTCAAGTGGACGAAGACGCGGTGCGGTCGCTCTCGATCGGCTCGAAAGGCCAGGTGGACGCAGGTGACGGTCTGCCGGTGCCGGCCAGTGCAAAGGGCGCAGGTTACATGTCGCCGCGGGTACGAGCGCGCATGGCGGAGCTGCAGCTGTCGCAGGCGGACCTCGCGGGGATTTCGGGGAGCGGAACTGCGGGACGGGTCACGATCAACGACCTGGAGAAATTTGTCAGCTCGCTGGAGCAGCAGACGACGGAAGATGCCAGCGCCATTCGCACCGGTGTGGCTGATGCAATGCGGCGGAGCTGGACGCGGCCGCTGGCCACTGTGGGTGTGTCGGTTTGCCTCGATCCGGTGCTGCAGGATCGCGCGAAGCGGGACCCGAAACCGGGTCCGGCGCTCTATGCGCTGCGGGCGCTGGCGCTCGCGCTGGCCGAGAATCCGGCGGCGGCTTCACGCCTGATCGGCGGACGTGCTGTGCGTTCCGACTCGATCGACATCGGTGTCGCGGTGGAAGCTGGAGACGGCATCATGGTTCCGGTGATTCGCGCTGCCGACAAAACTTCACTCGCCGATCTGACGAGCCGCTACACCGAGCTGGTGGAGCTTGGCCGGCGTCGGCGGCTCGGGGCGGAGCTCACCTCCGGCGGGATCGCGTCGGTGTCGAATTTCGGCACGTTCGGGCTCGATTGGGGAACGCCCATTCCGTTGCCGGATCAGACGCTGCTGCTGGGTCTTGGTGCGGGTAAGAAGGCGCCGACCTGGAGCGAGGAGAAGCAGCAATTCATTCCCACGACACAGGCTGAGCTGACGCTGAGCTTCGATCACCGCAGCCTCGACGGCGGTGGTGCAGGGCGTTTGCTGAAACGGATTTCGGAGCTGCTCGCGGATCCCGCGAAGCTTTAGCTGACAGCTGGAGAGCGCAGGCTGGCAGCCTGCTGTTTGCTGCAGCTTGCGGCAAACATGCTGTGGGTGCGCTGCCGTGTTGTTGATGATTGTCCTGGGTCCGGCCATGTGTTTGGCCATCCCGGCGCGTCGCGTCGGCAGATGTGTTCGGCAGGCTGCCGAAAACTGCAGGCTGGCAGCCTGCGCTCCCCAAGGAGAGGAGCTGGAGAGCTGCCGGTTGCGCCGGCAGCCCGTTACCAGCCTAACGACTGCGCTTAATCTTTGTCGTCGTCGTCGTCATCATCGCCCGAGGTCTGATTTGATTGGCTCGCGATGGTTTGCCACTTGCCTCCGCGTTGCAGCCAGGTGTCGGTCCACTGGTAGGTGCGGGTGAACTCTTTCCCATCCTTCGTCTTCCCCTTCTCCGTGGAGGAGCCGGTGGCAACGGCCACGTCATTGCCGAACATGTGCACCTTCAGGTCGTTGTCGGTGGCCGACGTGTAGGTGTCCGTGTCCGCCTTCATCGCGGCGTACATCTCTTTTTTCGAGCTTACTTTGCCCTTCGAGTTCGTGCCGACGAAATCGTCCGCAATGATCGGGTCGAGCACGGTGGGATCTTTCTGCATCATCGCTTTGCCCCAAAGCTCACTGAGCTCCTTGATCTTCGCTTCCACTGCTTTCGCGTCGCCCGCGGCGGGGCTCTGCGCCTGCGCGAGAGGGGCGACCACGATCGCGACCAATGTGAACGCGAGAATTGCTGCTTTGATTTTCATAACTGCTGTCCTTTCCGGGTTAATGCGGC
>JACCZQ010000458.1 GCA_013695905.1 Chthoniobacterales bacterium | reverse complement strand
CGGCGACCACGAACCTCCGCACGTGCATCTCTACGACGACGATGGTAAATTCATTACGCGAATAAATCTCCGCACGATGCAGCCCATGGATACCGCTTCGCTCCCGAAAACTGTTCCGGCGCTGATTGCTCAGCTACAGAAAGAAGGCCGCCTGTGACCAAGGCGGCGATCAAACGCGGTAAGGTGCCGTTCGCAAAAGCGAAGCATTCTCCGATCAAGAACGTTCGTTACGTCGCATGGGAAGACGCCTTCGACGTCGAGTTCGATGATGGCCTCTGCATTCTGGAGCCGCACGCAACCATCCGCCGAGCGAACAAGATCGCGCCCAAAGCGAAATTCGAACGCTTGGAAATCGAAGATTGGACTCGCGGTGGCTTCTTCGTCCACTATAGCAACGGCCAACGCGCCGAGGTTTCGTGGTCGTTCATCCGCGAATTGCCGCCGAAGAAATGATTGGCACCGTTCCGCAATCAGGAATCGAGCCGACTGGGATGAGGCGAGATGGACGGGCAGGCCCGAGAGGGCGAGAAGTCCGGGAGGAATTCGAGAAAATGCAGGAAAGAGGAAAGAATTCGTCGAGCAAGGTGCCGAGGTCTACGCGAAGGCGTAGATTAAGGTCTACTTATGGATCGTGCTTCAAACGTTGATCGTGAGTCTGCGGAGGCACAGGCCTTTCGTGAGCAATGTCGACGCCAGATGAAGCGGCCGTTGGAAGCGCGTATGAAATATGGTTTCTGCCGCGTCTCAAGGCCGGTGCTGGACAAACCCGGCGTCCGCATTTTCGCCAGCACGGCCGAGTATCGGGAGTGGTCTGCCGCTCATCTTCCGGCCTACCTCGGATTTCAGCCCGCGACGTAAGTGAACGAGCGCCTGCCTTTCAACCCCTTGCAAGCGCAGGAAGTCGCGAAGGCCTTTAATGCCGCCGGCGTCGATTACCTCTTCATCGGCAAGAGCGGCGCCATTCTTCTCGGCTATCCCGGCACGACCCAAGACGTCGATCTCTTCCCAGCCCGCTCGGAGGACAACGGCCGGCGGATGATCCCCGCCCTGCTTGCACTCGGTTTCGCTCTCGACGAAAGCACGCAGGCCGAGATCGTCCGTGGGAAAGACTTCATCCAACTCAAGAACGGCCCTTTCGACCTCGATCTCGTCTTCGCCCCCGACGGCATCGAGAGCTTCGACCAGGCGAAGGCGCGAGCCATTCAGGAGGACATCTTTCACGTAGCCAATCTGCGCGACATCATCGCCAGCAAGAAAGCCAGCGGGCGTATGAAGGATCGTTTGGATCTGCACCTTCTTGAGCTATTCCGGATAGAGTTCGAATCAAGAGCGCCCTGAGGCGAATGCCCGCCGCACGTCCAACCATCTACCTAATCGCCGGCTGCAACGGCGCTGGCGGATCGTCTCCGCTCCGGACCTGAAGTCGTAGCGTGAAAGGGGAGCGCACGCGCCCTCGCGTGCTGGTTTCGGCGCCTCGCCGAAACGAACTTCGGATTTCTCTGCGCCGCTCGCCGACAAATGGTTCCTGTGGGACAACTCCGCTCCGCCGGCAAAGCTCTTGGCGGAATCCACCACTCAGACTGCTATTCAATAAGGGGATTTTTCTCATTCCATGAAGAAGCATCATAACGGACTAAAGCCGATCGCGGAGAAGGAAATGTCGCCGGAGGCTCGCATTGCCTCACGCGCACACCGCAGGGCGACACGCAAGAAACGCATAGAGCTTCGCCAACGCGGTGTGCCGATGGAATTCGGATATCATCGTGCGCTGTCGAAGCGATTCCCGTTTGGAGTCTACTACCTCGTCAAGGAAGAGGTCATCGAAGTCTATGCAGTGCTCGACCTCCGCCGCGATCCGGCATGGATTCGCCGCAGATTGACGGCAACGAACCCGTGAGGAGAGGTGCCACCTTCCGTTGCGCTCAAATAATCGGTCCGTTCCGCGACATCCGCGTGATCCGCGGTTAAGAAATTGCACCGACACTCCTCGCCGAATCCGAAACTTGCGGGGCTGGCGAGTTGAGAACTATCCTTGAACGGCTGTGAAAGACAAAATGACTGCGGATGATGAATTCCTCTCGGCAGCACGTCGCGCGTCAGCTCCGCACCGAGAACCGGCGCCTGGGACTGCCGCTTATTTCGGCGACGAACGGTCGCGTCCGCCTGGTTCGTCTGAACGGATTACGCTCATGAAAGCCGCGCTGCCTGAGCCCGAGATCGTCATGAAGAAGGGAAAGCCCGTCTCGGTAATCCTGCCGATCAAACAATATCAGGAGATGATCGAGCGGCTCGAGGACGCAGAAGACGTCGCCTGGTTGAAAAAGGCACGTTGCAAAAAGCTGCATTATCGGCCGTTGGCGGAAGTCCTGGCCAATCTGGCGAAGATCTGAGGATGTATCAGGTCGTCGTCGAGCGCCGGCCGAGAAAACCTGAAGCGTCTCTCCGTCGAGATCCGATCACGCGTTGCAACTGTCCTCAAAACGCTCGCGGAAAAATCCGGCAGCCGCAAACTCGCGCGTGCATCCGAGAGGACAGCATGGGGAATTTTTGCAGGACCACTGTAGGAAGCTGTCGCGTCCCCGGCAGATCCGCGCCGGCCCGGCGCTCCCCGCAGGCTGCAGCCTGTGCAGATAATGCCTGTCTCGCTCAAGCGCTTTGGGACTGATCCTGCGCAGTGCCACGATCATGGACTTCGACCTTCCCCTGCAAAATCACATTCTTCAGTTCACCGTCCTTGCGACGGTCGCGCTGCTGGTGCAGCTCACGGTCGAGCGCGTCCACCTTCCCGGATTGATCGGATTGCTGCTGATCGGCATGCTGATCGGGCCCGGAGGGCTTGCCGTGCTGCCGCGCGAACCGGTCGCGGAACTGCTGGGCGAGGTGGGCCTCGTTTACATCATGTTTCTGGCAGGCGTGGAAATCAATCTCGCCGTGCTGAGGATACACAAAAGCGAGGTGAGCCTTTTCGGCATCCTCAGCCTGAGTGTGACTTTTCTCATCGCCCTGGCGGTGGCGCTGCTGATGCAGTTCTCCTGGATCGGCGCACTGCTGCTGGCCACCGCCCTGTCTTCGCACACCCTGGTCGCATACCCGGTGGTCAAGCAACTGAAGCTTCTCAACCGGCAGCCGGTGGTGACTGCCGTCGGCGGCACGCTGATCACCGACACGCTGGCCCTGGTCTTGCTGGCGATCCTGATCCAGCGCGCGGACAGCGGAGGCGGCGGCTTCCTGGGCTCGCTGATGCCGCTGGCCCTGCTCGCAGGCGTCGTGGCGTTGGCACTGCTGACGGTGCCCCGGCTGGCGCGCGTCCTGTTCGCGCAGGAGCGGGTTTCGCGCGCCGAAAAGGCGCTGTTCGTGCTGGTGATCCTGCTGGTGCTGGCCTCGGTGGCCCGGCTGATCGGCACCGAATCGATCCTGGGCGCCTTCCTCGCGGGGCTCTGCCTGAACAGCGCGCTGCGCGATCGCCACGAACTGCATGAGCATCTGGGGTTCGTCGGCCGGATGATCTTCATCCCCTTCTTCTTCATCGATACCGGCATGCGCATCGATGCGGGCGTCCTCGTCGGGCAGGCTTGGATATGGCTGCTGGCTGCGGTGATGATCGCCGCAGTCCTGGCCGGCAAGTCGGCCGCGGCCTGGCTCACCGGACGGATCTATGGCTATTCACCTGTTGCGCGGACGCTCATGATCGGTCTCACGGCGCCTCAAGCGGCCGCGACCCTGGCAGTCACGGTGACGGCCAGCGCGGCCGGTGCTTTCGACGCGACGGTGGTTGACGCCGTGGTGATCGTCATTCTCGTCACCTGCCTGATCGGACCGCTGCTGAGCCGTTACGCGGGCCAGAAGCTCGCCCGTGAAGAAGAG
>JACCZQ010000425.1 GCA_013695905.1 Chthoniobacterales bacterium | reverse complement strand
TGGAGCAGACAGTCCTCACGCTGCTGAAAGACAGTGAGCGCGTCGTGGGAGCCTTCGCTTACGATCGCGAGCGCGGTCGGTTCAAAGTTTTTCACGCAAAAGCGATCATTCTCGCGACGGGCGGGATCGGGCGCGCCTTTAAGATCACGAGCAACAGTTGGGAATGCACCGGCGACGGCCACTCGTTAGGCTATCAGGCAGGCGCGGAGTTGATCGACATGGAGTTCGTGCAATTTCATCCCACCGGAATGGTATGGCCGCCGAGCGTCCGCGGAATTCTCGTGACTGAAGGGGTCCGTGGCGAAGGCGGGATCCTCACGAACAAAGAAGGCCGCCGCTTCATGTTTGACGACATTCCCGACAACTACAAAACACAGACCGCCGACAGCGAAGAGGAGGGCTGGCGCTATTGCCAGGGAGACAAGAATGCGCGCCGCCCGCCGGAGCTGCTCACGCGCGACCACGTGGCGCGCTGCATCGTGCGCGAGATCAAGGCCGGCCGCGGCAGCCCGCACGGCGGTGTGTTTCTCGATATCGCGTGGATCAAAAGCAAGGTGCAGAACGGTGAGGAACACATCCGGCGCAAGCTGCCGAGCATGTATCACCAATTCAAACAACTGGCCGATATCGACATCACGCAGCAGCCGATGGAGGTCGGCCCCACCACGCATTACGTGATGGGCGGAATCCGTGTCGATCCCGACACCCAGATGTCGCGCGTGCCCGGCCTGTTCGCTTGCGGCGAATGCGCCGCGGGCATCAATGGCGCAAACCGGCTCGGCGGCAATTCGCTTTCGGATTTGCTGGTTTTCGGCAAACGCGCCGGTGAATTTGCGGCAAATTTTGCAAAAGAGAATTCGTTAGGCGAGATCGACGGCCGCAGCGTGGAGGTCGCGGCGCGCGAGGCGTTGGAGCCATTTGAGCGAGGGGACGGCGAGAACCCATACCAGGTGCAGAAGGACCTTCAGGAGACGATGCAGGACAATGTCGGCATTGTCCGGAACGAAGCCGAGATGCAGAAGGCGCTGCAGGACATCGAGAGGCTGTGGGAGCGGGCGAATCGTGCCGGCGTTACCGGGCATCGAGAGTTCAATCCCGGGTGGCACACCGCGCTGGATCTCAAGAATCTGCTGACCGTTTCCGAAGCCGTCACGCGCGCGGCGCTCGAACGCACCGAAAGCCGTGGCGCACAATTCCGCGAGGATTTCCCGGAGAAAGACGAAGCCGCCGGCAAAGTGACCGTCGTCCTGTGGCAGGGCGAGGACGGCACGATGCAGATTCGGCGTGATCCGATTCCCGAAATGCCGGAGTATTTGCGGCAGGTTATCGAGGAGATGAAGTGAGCGCGTTTTTTTCTGTCATCCTGAGGCTCGCCACGGCGAGTCCGTCATTTGGCGAACTGGCGAAGCGCGCCGAAGGATCTCACGCTGCCCCTGTTCAGGACGCGCACCGTGGCCGGGCATCGCGGGACGAAGTGCGAGATCCCTCGCCGTCTGCGCGGCTCGGGACGACAGGCGCGGCGACCGAGGAGATGACGTGAGCGAGCAGACCGTCCAGTTCAAAATCTGGCGTGGAGACGCCACCGGCGGGGAGTTCAGCGAATACACTGCCGAGTGCTCCGAAGGCATGGTCGTGCTCGATGCGGTGCACGACATCCAGGCTACGCAGGCGGGCGACCTGGCCTGCCGCTGGAATTGCAAAGCCGGTAAGTGCGGCTCCTGTTCGGCCGAGATCAACGGCATGCCAAAGCTCATGTGCATGACTCGCATGAGCGATCTCCCGCTGGAGAAGCCGATCACGATTCAGCCGCTCAAAGCCTTCCCGATGGTAAAGGACCTGATCACCGACGTTTCCTGGAATTACCGGGTGAAGAAGCGGATCAAGAAGTTCAAACCACGGGCACCGGACGCGCCCGATGGCACCTGGCGCATGCAGCAGGAAGACGTCGATCGCGTGCAGGAATTCCGCAAATGCATCGAGTGCTTCCTCTGCCAGGACGTCTGCCACGTCCTGCGCGATCACCGCAAGCATGACGAATTCATCGGGCCGCGGTATCTCATTTACGTGGCCGCGCTGGAGATGCACCCGCTCGACACCGAGGACCGCATTCCCGAGCTGAAGGAGGCGCACGGCATCGGCTACTGCAACATCACAAAGTGCTGCACAAAAGTCTGCCCGGAGGAAATCCACATCACTGACAACGGCATCATCCCGCTCAAGGAGCGGGTGGTGGACGACTTCTACGACCCGCTCGGCTGGTTGTGGAAAAAGTTCAAGCGATAAAGCGAGGTCCCATCCCACCATGTTTAATCTCAAACCGCTCTCCCAGGAAGGCGTCCCTGCTGCGTTGGAAAAAGCCGAGCGTTATCGCCTGCTGAATGAACCCGCCGAAGCCGAAAGCATTTGTTCCGATATCCTGGCGACGGATGCGGACAACCAGCGGGCGATCATCACGTTGCTGCTGGCGCTCACCGACCGCTTCTCGAAAGGATACGGCGTCAGCGACACACAGGCGAAGGAACTGCTCACGCGGCTCAAGGGTGATTACGAGCGCGCCTACTACTCCGGCATTGTCGCCGAACGTCGCGCCAAGGCGAAGCTGGCGCAGGGCACACCCGGCTGCGCGTTTCAGGCATACAATGGTTTTCGCGAAGCCATGGAGTGGTACGAGAAAGCCGAATCCATCCACCCGCCGGGCAACGACGACCCGCTCCTGCGGTGGAACACCTGCGCCCGCGTCATCATGCAAAACCGCCTCGTGGCACAGGAGGAGGATCGCGTCGAATTGCCGCTGGAATAGCTGGATTACAACGACTGCGCCGGTTTCACGATCCCCAGCAGCACAGCCAGGGGAATCGAGGTGTAGCCGGCGAAAATCAGCCACGCAAAGACACGGCCGGCGCGGGCGAGGCGCGGCGTCATCTTCTTGTCGTTGAGGCCGAGTGATTGGAAGAAACTCGAGGTGCCGTGGCTCAGGTGCAGCGCGAGGAGGAACATCGCCACGATGTAAATCCCGGAGACGAGCACGTTCTGAAAGCCGTAAACCATCATCGAATAGATGTCGTAGCGGTTCAGCGGATCGAGCTTCAGCAGCGCGAAGCGCGGGTCCGCCACGCGGACGGTGAAATGCGCGATGTGATAAATGATGAACGCCAGCAGGAGCAGACCGCTGATCGCCATCGAGCGGGAGGCGAGCGTCGCCTTCACGTGGCTTTTCTTTGCGTAAGCGTCTGGTCGCGCGGCGCGGTTATCGAGCGCCAGCCGGATCGTGAAGTAAATGTGCAGCAGCACCACGATCAGCAGGCCGACGCGGATCGCCCACAGCGCCGGGCCGAGCGCAGCGAGGCTCTCGGCGTAGCGGTTGATGTACTCCTGGCCGAGGAAAATCTGCAGGTTGCCGAGCAGATGCCCGACGATGAATCCGATCAGGAGCACGCCTGTCACCGCCACGATGTATTTCCGTCCGATCGATGAGCGGGTGAAGGCGGTGAATTGATTCACAAGGGAAGATTCGCAAGCCGTGAGGCTGCGGATGGTGAAAAGTTACGAGGCGCGAATCACAGGGTCAAGACACCTGTGCAGCAGCCGCTGCCTCGCTCGAATGCGCCAGCGAACTGCGCGTGCGATGACGCACAATGCTCTGTGGTTTCTCTGAAACGCGCAGGTAAATGCGCCCGATGTATTCGCCCACGATGCCTAACAAGAGCAATTGCGTGCCGGAGAAAATCAGCAGCGCCGCCATGAGCGAGCCCCAGCCGAGCGGCTCGTCGCGGACGAAGTGATTCACCAGCACGCCGACCACCGCGAAGAAACCGAGCACGCTCACCGCGAGACCGGCCAGCGTCGCGATCCGCAACGGCATGACCGACGCGTTGATCAACATGCTCATCCAGAGCCGCAGCAGCGCGCGCAGGGTGTAGCCGCTCTCGCCCCCGGCGCGCTCCTCGTGACGCACGCGCACGGTCCCGACGTTTTGCGTCACCTGAAAAATGAGCCCGTCGATGTAAGGATACGGATTCGATGACTTGCTGATCTCATCCACCACGAAGCGCGAGATACAGCGGAAGCTGGAGAGATACAGCCCCTTCGGCTTGTCGATGCTCCAGTCGGCGAAAAGATTCGTGAGGGCGCTGCCCCAATTCCGCCAGACGGCGTGTTTCTTCTCCTCGTAAATGCTGTAAACGACATCGCGCTTTTCCTCCTGTGCAACCCGGAGCAGCTTCGGAACTTCGGCCGGCGGATTCTGCAGATCGTCGTCCATCGTCACAACGAACGCGCCGGTCGTGGCGCGCAGGCCGGCCAGCACCGCGTTGTGTTCGCCGAAGTTGCGCGAAAGGCTGATGAACGTGATTGGCCGCTCGCGATTTTCGATTAATTGCAGCGCGAGCGATTCGGTCGCGTCGCGGCTGCCGTCGTTTACGAGCACGATTTCGCAGCCGCCCTCGATTGGCAGCGCGCAGAGTTCATCGATGAGACGCTGGAGAGTGGGCGCTGAATTATACAGCGGCACCACAATGCTGAGGAACGGACGCGGATTGTTCATTTCTGCGCGACAGCGAAGAGCGAGGTGCCGAATGGCAGCGGGATGGTGCGGCTGAGCGCGAGTTCCGCATGCGAAAGGCCGGCGAGCAGCGCATTTAATGGCGGCCACATTGGTCTCAAATCGGAGCGGACGTCCGGCTGCTGCGCCTTGGTGCGGCTCATCCAACGCACCGCCGCCACTGCCGGCATCAGCGACATGTTCCAGTAGCTCATGTTGCGAATGGTGAACCCGGCGGCGGTGAGCAGCAGCTGCAGACGGGAGCGGGTGTAGCGGCGCGCCATGTTGGTCGCAGCATCATGACTGCCGCGCAGGAAATCAAAAGCGGCAACATTGAGGATGAGCGTTCCTCCCGATCGCAAAACGCGGTGCAATTCACGTGCTGCTCGTGCGTCGTCCACTCCGTGGAGGACGATCACGTCGAGCGAGAGCACCACATCGAACGAGGCGTCGGCGAATGGCAGCGCGTCGGTGCTGCCCTGGACCAGCTCCGCGCCGAGGTTCCGTTGCGCGGTGAGCTCCAGTGCGCGCGGACCGTAGTCGAGCCCGGTAAGCTGCACCTGCGGGAATTTCTGCCGCACATACGAGAGCATGCCGCCTGTGCCGCAGCCCGCGTCGAGCAGCTGGAAATCAGGGCGCGGCGGCTCGATGGAATCGATGACGTGCTGTCGCAGGCCGCGATACCACCACAGCTCATCCTCGACCGAGCGCATCGTCTCGATCTCGGCGGCGGACATCCCTGCTGCTTCAGCCATGCTGGAGAATAGCAGCTGTGACACGATCGGCATCGCTGTCCGTGAGCCACGGATGCATCGGGAGGCAGAGCAATTCACGCGCGGCACGTTCCGTCACCGGCAGTTCGCCGGCCGTGGCAATGCGGCCGCGATACGCCGGCTGCAGATGAATCGGCTGCGGGTAGAGAATGGCAGTCTCGATTTGCTGACGCTTGAGGCGCTCGCGCAGCTCGTCACGCCGGGAGATGCGGATCACGTATTGATGGTAAACGTGGTGCACGTCTCCGGCGGCGGGCGCCCGGCCTAACGAGTGGCTGTAGCGTGCGGCGATTTCGCGGCGACGGTCGTTGTCGTGCGGCAGGTGGCGGAGGCGGACGCGGAGAATTGCTGCCTGAATTTCATCGAGGCGCGTGTTCATGCCCGCTGTCTCGCTGATGTAACGTTCGCGCCAGCCGTACGTGCGCAGCTCGCGCAGGCGGGTGGCGAGGTGCTCGTCATGGGTGACGACTGCGCCGCCGTCGCCGAGGGCGGCGAGGTTCTTCGTCGGGTAGAAGCTGAAGGCGGCGGCGTCCCCAAACGTGCCGACCTGCCGGCCGTCGATGGCGGCGCCGTGTGCCTGAGCGCAATCCTCGATAACGCGCAGCTGGTGGCGCTCGGCGATTGCCATGATCTGCGGCATATCGGCTGGATGACCGTAGAGGTGCACCGGGATGACGGCAGCTGCGCGGGTGGTGGCGAGCGCCTTCTCCAGCGCGGGCGGGGAGATGGTGAGTGTCTCGTCATCGACATCGACGAGCAGGGGAGTGGCACCTGCCAGTTCGATGGCGGCGACGGTGGCGACGGCGGTGTTCGAAGTGGTGATGACGGTGTCGCCGTGGCCGATGCCGAGGGCGCGGAGTGCCAGCTCCAGGGCGTCGGTACCGTTGCCCACGCCGATGCAGTGCTGCACCCCTACGAAGGCGGCGAACTCGTGCTCAAAGGCGCTGCATTCTTCGCCAAGGATGTACCGCCCGCTCTCGAGAACACGCTGCACGGCGTCGTCGATCTCCGCTTTGTGCGCGAGGTAGCCGAGCTTCGGATCGGCAGGGAGCAGAGTGGTCATGGCACGCGTGGCAATTCCATCATCCTGGGCGCCTCACCCCGAGGGAGGCGCTGCTTATGCTCCGGAGAGCGCGGGCGCCTCGCCCGCTGGTTTTGGCGCCTCGCCAAAACGTTCTTCTGTGCGCGGGCTAGGATGTTGAGGTGCATGCTGCGCTGGCTCCGGACGGCTGTCGCGCGAGGCGCCCGCGCTCCCCGGCAGGGGAGTTTGCTGTCGGACGGGGGAGGGAGACTGGCGCACCGGATCAGACGGCTCCTTCCCCCTTTGGGAGAAGGTCGGGATGAGGGGAGGAGCACCATGGAACAACGACGCGCTAGAGATAGTGCGGCAGGTGCTCGCGATAGAAGGCGAGGGTCTTCTCGATCGTCTCGCGTAACCCGTGTCGCGGTTGCCAGCCGAGCTGCTGCTGGATCCGGGTGAAGTCGCTGTAGTAATCGCCGATGTCGATGGCGTGGCGCTCGGCGGGGAATTCCTTTACCTCGAAGCGGCCGCTGCCGTGCACTTCCACCATGAGCTTCGCGAGCTGCTCCAGGTTGACGACATCGGGGCCGCCGAGGTTGTAGACCTGCCCCTCGGTCTTTGGATCGCTCGCGGTGAGGAGGAAGGCGTCCACTGCGTCGCCGACGTCGGTGAAATCGCGGAGCTGTTTGCCGCCCCAGACTTCGAGCGGCTCGCCTTGGAGCAGCTGGCGAATCCAGACGCCGACGAATGTCTGGCGCGCGTCTTTGATGCGCATGCGCGGGCCGATTGTATTCGTTAGGCGAAGCGCCGCGGTGCGGAGGCCATACAC
>JACCZQ010000413.1 GCA_013695905.1 Chthoniobacterales bacterium | reverse complement strand
GAGCAATGTGGACGTATGATGTCTGGGCGCCGCAATTTGCGCGGATTGTCGAAATCGCACGCGAGGCACGACTCGATTTGTTGCTCGTCTCGAGCGCCCAGGCGGCGGAGCAGCTGCGGGGCCGTGTTTGTCCGCCATGCGAAGTGCATTGGGTCCCGGAGGCAATCGAGGTCGAAGCCTATCCAGGACGTCCATGGCAAGATCGGACGATCGACGTGCTCGCTTTCGGTCGTGCCTATTCCCGCTATCACGCAGCCATCGCAGCTGGATGTGAAGCGCGTGGTCTGCGTTACGTTTTCCAACGATTTCCAACCAGGGCGGATTTCAGCCAGGCGCTCGGGAATGCTAAAATCTCAATTTGTTTTCCCCGCTCGCTCACGCATCCGGACGTTGCAGGCGGAATCTCGACTGTCACTCTTCGTTATCTTCAATCAATGGCTGCGAAATGCCTGATCGTGGGCAGTTCTCCGGCCGATGCCCCGGCGATGTTTGGGTATGATCCAGTGATCGAGGTGGAGTGGGCGGATCCCGTGGGGCAATTGCAACGGTTGCTGGCGGACGAGCAGGCCGCCGTCGCGATGACGGAAAAGAACTTTGAGACTGTGGCAGCTCACCATCAGACGAGGAATTTCGTCGAGCGGGTAAACAGCTTCGTCGCAGCCGCCCACCGCCCGGATCAGCGCCAATAGAATTCGATCGAGATGGCCGCAGTCTCACGCAGCACTTCTCGATGAACAAGGCCACAGTCGTGCAGTGCAGCTCGGGCACTGTCGAAATCGCGACCGTAGCGGTGGAACTCGACGACCGCAGCGCGCACTCTCCGCAGCAGCGCTGGATAGGCTTCAATGAAGTCAAACTCGGCGCCTTCGATGTCGCACTTGAGCAGGTCGATTTCTGCCGTGGCGGAAAACTCCCGATCCAGGTCGATGAACGGCACGCGCATCGCACCTGGCGTGGAACTTGTCGAGGCGACATTCGAATAGTGGATGTGGCTTCCGCCAATATAAGCATCGCCATGTCGGCGGCTGCCGACCAGGCCGTGGCGAACCGTCACTGTTTTTTTGAGAGGCGGCTGCGTGGAGATCCGCCGCTGCACCTCCCGAAAGACGACGGGCGACCCCTCCACCAGCACGATCTGCAGTGAGTCGAAGCTGCCGGCGTCGCGAAAGAACCGGTCGGCGCAGCGAAGAGTAAAATAGCCGACGTTCCCACCGAGATCCGCCACCACGAAGGGCGGGCCAGCTTGCCGACGGCTCAGCGCGAAATCGATCGCCCGATCGTATTCTTCGCCCACCATCACTTCCGTGAAAATGGTCCAGTCGGAGCGGTTGCGGATCTCCACCTGCAGCCCGCTCGGCAGCTCACAGCCGAGCTTCAACCGCGCCCAGTAAGCATCGCGGACAGGATTCCACAGAAAGCGATAAATGAAACGCTGCAACCGCGCCGGCAGAACGCGCTTGAGGAATTGATTTGCGGCGCTGCTCATGGAGGGGATACGAGTGGCAATAGTTCAATGACTGTCCTCCGCCTGCAACCAAGCAATTCCCGCCATGAGAAGGCCCCCGATGGATTGAACGTTGTGCGTTTCGTCGAATGAAGGTCGCCTTCTATTTGGCGGACCAGAATCCGCAGCGCGACCGGAGCCTTGGCATCACCGGCTACACGGACGGCCTTCTTCGGGCTTTGGTCGCCGATGAATCTGTGACCATCTCCGGGCTGGGCGCGAAAGGGGCGTATCGGGCTCCGGCCGGCGTGGCGATGCACCTGCTCCCGTTTTCCACCGCAGGCGGTGCGAATCGCTTCCTGGCCGACAATCTGCATCCTTTCATCCGCAGAATCGAAGCGGACATCTGGCACTACCCAAAGGGCCACCTGCCGCTGGCAGGCCGCTACCGGCAGCCCGTCATCGGCACGGTGCACGATCTGATTTTGCAGCACTACGCCGACCGCTATCCCACCGACCGTTCGGCGGCCGCCTACCGTTATTGGCTCACGGTGTTGAAGCGCTCCATTCCGCGATTCGATTTGATCCTGACAATTTCCAAATTTTCGGAAGCAGCGATCCGGGAGTTTTGCGACCGACATCGCCTGCATTGTCCCGAAATCCGGGTGACCTACCTGGGATTCCATGTTGAGACCAAAAGCGACGCGCCCATCGCAAAGCAGGATGTGGTCGTGCACCTGGCCTCGCGCGAACTCCACAAACGAACGGCGACGCTGCTGGAATTCTGGGAGCAGCTCAGTCAGGTCGAGCAGGAGCTCCCGCTGCTCAAGCTCATCGGCAATTTGCGGGCCGCCGATCAGGCACGGGTCGCCCGTGTGCGCGGCATCGAAATTTGCGGGCGCCTAAACCGGAAGGACTTGGAATCGGAAATTGCCCAGGCGCGGGCGCTGATCTTTCCATCGGAGATCGAAGGGTTTGGCCTCCCAGCAGTCGAAGCCTATGCACTCGGCACTCCGGTGGTGTATGTGCTCGGCACAGCCGTGGAAGAAGTCCTTGGAGAAGGAACGCGGGGGGGGTTTCTTCTCGATGACTTCGAGACATTCCGCAGCGCCCTGCAGGCCGCGCTGGAACTTCCCCATCCATTTATCGAGCAACACGCGGTGCAGCTCGCCTCCAGGTTTTCGTGGGCCAGATGTGCTGCTGCTACTCTGGCAGCCTACCGGCAGGCGACCGGAACGTAGCCGGGGCGACCCCCGCGGGGACTAGAATCGTCGTGAGTATCTGTTCCGACAAGGGGACTCCGCAGGCGGATGGCTCCCGAGGTTGTGGTAGGCAGCATCAACCGCTGAACTGAGATCCACCGCGATCACCTCCGCGCCGTCGCTTAATGCGACTTCGGCAAATCGTCCCGCGCCGCACCCGATGTCGAGCACGAGGCGGTCCTTCAATTCCGCGGGATTCCATTCCGTGATGGAATAGAATCGCTCTCGCGAGAATCGAGTTCCGTTGCGCGAATCGAGTTGCACGGCGGAATGGCGGTTCCACTGCAGCCCGAAGCTTGAGGCGTAGTTATCGGGTTCGACGAAACGAGGAACACCGCGAACGATAGCGTCCTGCACATCCGGCGCAGACCAGCGTGCCCGCTACAATCTCACCGTTCGTCTCTTCGACGTCTGTGGCAGTGAGACGGGCTCCGTCTTTGGGGCATACCAGCCATTCCAACAATCGCCTTTTCATGATGAACTATAGACGCCGGCTTTTGGCCAACGGAAGCCGATTCGCGCGGAGATCTTCCGGCGCAGTTCCGGCTCCTCCAGCGTGTAAATTTCAATCGTGACGCTCCGGTTTCGATATGCGCCGGCCAGGAGTTTTCCGAATCGGTGCCGCGCGATCACCAGCGGCGCCAACCACCGCCGCGGCTTTTCCTCGGGAGACAACCATCCGAACCGTTCCTCGTTGGCCGCCGCGGTGTGCGAGAGGTTCGCGCCGGTGAACGTAAACACGCTGACCGGCTCGTGCAGGACGTCCATCCTGACCCCGGACTTCAGCATCTGAAACACCCACGCCTGGTCGCCCGCGATTTTCAGCGCCGTCGGAAAGAAATGACCGGCCTCGAGGATTCGCCGCCGAAAAAACGTCGCACAGGTCAGCGTATTCAAACTGGTCTGCCGGAGATGCGCGAGAGACGGAAGAGTGACGCGACGGTAGGAAATGGGAGTGCCTTTGTCGTTCACGAGAATGGCATCGGCAAAGAGTACGTCGACCTTCGGATTGGCTGCAAAATAATGAGCAATTGTCGTGAGGGTGCCGGGGAGATATTGCTCATCGCAGTTCAAGTAGCAGCAGATCTCGCCGCGCGTTCGCTTTAACCCGCGATTGATCGCGTCGTACATCCCGTCGTCCTTTTCGACGAACAACTGCGGGCGGTCGTGGTGGCCGGTGGAAACTGTCGTCGCCGCCGCCACGGCCTCGTGAATCCCCTCCGTTCCGCCATCCTGAATGAGGTGCTCAATCTCGACACCCTCCTGATCGGCCACGGAAGCGATCGCCAGGCGCAGCCAGTCCAACTGGCGAAAACTCGGAGTGACAACGGAGATCATCTGTGCCGCCACGGGTCGGTGTTCATCCGCGCGCGTGATGCCGCAGCGTCGCACCACTCCCGGGGCGGGATGGGCAATCTGGGGAGCGCACGCGCCCTCGCGTGCTGGTTGCGGCGCCTCGCCGCAACGAACTTTTGAGTTGGCGCAGCCTTTTGCCGACGGTTCCATTCACAGCGGTAAGGGGGAAAAGTTCGTGCTGGCGGGGGCGCCAGCACCAGCACGCGCGGCGCGTGCGCTCCCCAGAATTTCGACCTGCCGCGGCACTGTTATCCGATTTATCAGTTACATCGCTCTAGGCAGGAACCAATTGTCTCTTCGGAACCGGGCGATGCCTCGGTGGAGGTGCCAGCCGCGGCCGTTCTTCGGAGCGGGCCTCCTGCCTCAGCCGGAGGAAAACACCCGCGAGCGCGAACACACCCGGGAGAAACGAACCCATCGTTGCAGCTCCTCCCCAATACGAGACGATCATGACGGCCAGATATAAGGCCAGAAACCGCAGGGTAAAGCCGCCGGGGTCGTTGCGGCGGAACGGCACCTGCAAAACAAGGATCAGGAGCCGCACATTCCAGGCTACGAAGAAACGAGTGCCGGTAATGCCGACCGCATCGAGCGCCGCGAAGAGCCCGTTATGGAGGGTCCCTGTTTCGACGATCTGCTGGAAGTCAGTGGCGGTCGGATTGTAAGCCGCTGGCTTGGTCCATTGGCTCTGGAACCCGAACCCCCGCCCGACAAGCGGTTGCTTCGGAAAATACTCGTTCCACCA
>JACCZQ010000398.1 GCA_013695905.1 Chthoniobacterales bacterium | reverse complement strand
TATTTCCCCGGCGGCATGTTCAAGTTTGAGCCCGACCCGAACCTCGCCCGGCAGCAACAGATCTTCCAGATCTGGATTCGCCCGGTGCCGCCGGAGAACGGCCACTTCGCCTTGCGCGCGACGTTGTTCGAATACGACAAACTGCTGCGCGATGGCATGTCGAAGGAGGACTTCGAAGCGACGCGCGAGTTTCTCTCGAAGTATGTAAACATCCTCACCGGCACGCAGGACGCGCATCTCGGTTACGCACTCGACAGCCGCTACTATGGGATCGGCGATTTCAGCACGTTCATGCGCGAGCAGCTGGCGAAGCTCACGCTCGAAGACGTGAACAAAGCCCTCCGCCGCCACCTCAAGAGCGACAGCATGCGCATCGTCATGGTGACGCAGGACGCGGAGGGATTGAAGAAAGCGATCGTGGAGAACACGCCATCGCCCATCAGCTACAACTCACCGAAACCCGACGAGATCATCGCCGAAGACAAGATCATCCAGGACTACAAGATCAACGTGAAGGCGGAGGCGGTCACCGTGGTACCAGTGGCGCAGGCGTTCCAGTAACCACCCGAGATTGCGCGAGCCTCATCTGGAGGGACGGCCTCAGTGCCGTCCGACATAAGGGGACGACACAGCGGTCGTCCCTCCGAGCGCCAGACAAACCCTCTCTTCCATGGACAACAACAAACGTGACGCAATCATTGCCGAGCTGAAGCGCGCCTACGCCGGCGAACTGGAGACCGTGCAGAACTACCTCGCCAACTCCGTCGATCTCGACGGCGTCCGCGCCGAGGAAATCAAGAAAGCACTCGCCGCCGACATCCAGGAGGAGCTCGGCCACGCGCAGATGCTGGCGAAACGCATCAAAGTGCTGGGCGGCCGCGTGCCCGGCTCCATGGAATTGCCGCGCGAGCAGCAGTACATGCAGCCGCCGCAGGATTCGACCGATCTCATCAGCGTCATCAAAGGCGTCATCGCCGCGGAAGATTCCGCCATCGCCGGCTACGAACGCATCACCGACCTGTGCGACAAAGTTGATCCCGTGACGCAAGATCTCGCCGTCACGCTACTCGGCGACGAGCAGGAGCATCGCCGCGCGTTTGTCGGTTACCTCACCGAATTCGAGCGCAAGAGTTCGTAACACGGCCGTCCCGGCTGTGCGGCCAGCGGGCGTCTCTCCTGCTGTTTTCTTCGTCCCGAGATTCGCCAGCCGAGACGCCCGTGCTCCGGCTTGCGCGGCCGCGCACTCGCGTTTACGCATTCTTTTCAACCACTCACCAGGAACAAAATCATGCCCGCACGAAAAGGAACCGCAGTTTGGGAAGGCACACTCAAAGAAGGCAAAGGCTCAATGAAACTCGGCAGCGGCGCGTATGAGGGGCCGTTCTCCTTTCAGTCCCGCTTCGAAGAAGGCACCGGCACCAACCCCGAGGAGCTCATCGGCGCCGCACTCGCCGGCTGTTTCTCCATGGCCCTCTCCGCGAATCTCGAGAAAGCGGGCCACCCCGGCCGCCGCGTCAGCACCGTCGCCGACGTGAAGCTGGAGATGGTCGAAGGCGGGCCGAAGATCACCGCCATCGAGCTCACCACCGAAGCTGAAGTCCCGGGGATTGACGCCGCCGCGTTCCAGGAGCAGGCCGAGAAGACCAAGACCGGCTGCCCCGTCTCAAAAGCGCTCACCGGCACCGAGATCAAGCTGAACGCGAAGCTGCTGCAGAGCTGAAGCTGGCTCCGCCTCGTTGAGACCTCTGCTCCGTCCGATTGACGGTGCAGGAGCTGGACAGTATCCTGTCCAGGATGAGGGCTATTACCTACACCGCCGCACGCGAGAATCTCGCGGCCACCATTGATCGCGTCTGCGAAGATAACGCGCCCGTGGTGATCACGCGCAACCGCGACCAGGCGGTCGTGATGCTCTCCCTCGCCGAGTACGAATCGTTGGAGGAGACAGCGCACCTGCTCCGTTCGCCTGAGAACGCGAAGCGGCTCTTGCGTTCAATCGAAGCGTTGGAACGCGGGGAAGGCGTGCGGAAGAAGCTCCCTCTGGAGACGTGAATCTCGTCTTCTCGCCCGACGCCTGGGAGGAGTATCTTTACTGGCAGCAGACAGATCCGCAGGTGCTGAAGCGGATCAATCAGCTAATCAGAGAAACGCTCCGTGATCCTTATCGAGGCATCGGAAAACCGGAGCCGCTTAAGCATATGTTCCAAGGTTACTGGTCGCGCCGGATTAACGCAGAACATCGGATCGTCTACCGCGTTTCAGGCGATGACCTGCGTATCGCGCAGGTGCGGTATCATTATCGCAAGTAGCCGCAGCCGGAACGTCAAACCTGACGACCAGCAGTAATTCCGCACCGCATCCGCAGTTTCTCTGCACACGTAGTGTGTAGTGCGCTGTGGAACTCGCCTCGAAGCTCGCCATTCTCGCTGACGCGGCGAAGTACGATGCTTCCTGCGCGAGCAGCGGCACCACCAAGCGGAACTCCCGCACCTCCGGCGGACTCGGGTCCACCACCGGCTCGGGCATTTGCCACAGCTACACGCCCGATGGTCGTTGCGTGTCTCTCCTGAAAATCCTGCTCACGAACTACTGCGTCTACGACTGCCTCTACTGCATCAACCGCGCCTCCAGCAACGTCCAGCGCCGAGCAGTGCGAGTGGCACGCACAAACCCGTGTCGCCCACAGGGCGACAGCTACAACGCTGCGCGACGGCCGTCCCTGGCGTGCGTCGTGGGCAGCAAAAAGCCTGCAGGGCTTGCGCCGCTGCAGGCTTTTGAATGATGACTTGTGTCGCGTTTATTCCTCGGACGACTCTTCGGTCTCTTCGTCGTCGGCTTTCTTTTTCTTGGTCGAGGTTTTCTTGGTCTTCTTCTCGCCCGCGCCGCCGATCTTCACCGAACGCGCTTCGAGCGTGCCGTCGTCCTGTTTCCAATAGGAACCGGTGACGTAGGTCTCAGCGGTGATGTCGCTGAACTCCGCGTCGGCACCGGCTTTGGTGATGGTGGTCTTATCCGTCACCGTGAGGGTGCGGGTGGTGGTTTTGCCGATCGTGAACGTCTTCGCGTCCGCATCCACTTCGTTGACGTTGCCGCGGAACGGGATGGAGCGCGCCGGCTTGTCGCTGCTCGATTTCTCGCGGGCGGTGGTGGTTTTCTCTGCCTTCTCGGTCGGAGAAGCTTTCGTTTTCGGCGAGGGGGATGGCGTGGGCGATTGGGCCGAGGCCGTGATCGGCAGGCATAGCGTCAGAGCCGCCATGCACGCGCCGGTGATGAGGATTGATTTGTATTTCATAGATGATGGTTTGTTCGTTGTGGGTTGCGTCGAGTTTTCGACGCAGCGGCGGCCGCAAATATTCGGCCCCGCGCAGGGATACTGATGGTTCGCACGCGCGCGGCTGGGTGCGCTTACCCGCCTCTGCTAATGGTGTGCGGGCGAACTCGACCCAGGATGGCAAAGGGAGCGAGCGAGGCGCGGCGAGAGAGGTGGTGGAGGTAAGGGGATTCGAACCCCTGGCCTCGTCATTGCGAACGACGCGCTCTACCAACTGAGCTATACCCCCATGTGCGGCGACAGCGTAGCTGGAACGCACGGCTTTTCAAGACAGTGCCGCTCCGCTGCTCCGCTGCCGCGTTCTGCCTACGGGAGTGAGTTGCCGGATCGTGACTTCGTGAGGGAGACGTCGGCGGCGTTGATCTGTCCATTCGCGGCGACGTCGGCGCGGAAGTTCGCGGGCGTCGGTGTCTGGCCGCAGCGGGCCCCTCGGTGACCTCACGCCGGAATAGCGCATTCGCATCGCGCACGCTCGCCGCCGCCGCGGCTATCTGCGCCCGCTAAAGAGGTGCTGAGTTCTCCGGCGACGTCCCGGAATTCCTGCGTCTGCTCGCCAGACATCGCGTCCAACAACTGATTCCCTCATCGGCGTCGCTGGCAGTAGAGGATAAGCCCGCGGCTTCGAGCTGTTGTTCTGGACGGCAAGATTTTTTTTGCCCGCGAATGACGCGAATTGACGCGAATCCTCAAACCGCCGCCGCCGCCCTGCTCCTGCATTTATTCGCGTTCATTCGCGTGATTCGCGGGCGAAAATACCTCCCCCACCTCGTCCTTCTCCGTGGGCCCTCTCTCTGCAGCAGATGACAAGACACCGGTCCGAAACGCTTCCACGAACGACCGTCATTTCAGCTCCCGCGGCTTCGAGCTGTTGTTCTGGAC
>JACCZQ010000353.1 GCA_013695905.1 Chthoniobacterales bacterium | reverse complement strand
GTGTAGGCCACAGGGTGGACGGGGAGGAAGACACCGTTGGGCGAGTCCGCGCCTCCACCCCGCCGCGTCGGGAGACGCGGCCTACAGCGCGCGCAGTTGAATTTCACCGAGCTGCAGCTGCAGGGCTTCGTGGGCGACGTTTAGGAACGCGTCCGGGGGATCGGTGAGCGCTACTTGCAAGCTGCCTTCCCCGGCAGGTGGTGCGGTTTGGGCGCTGCTCGCGAGGAGGTGCTGCACGGCTCGGGCGCAGTTTTCAGTACTGTCCACGAGGGTAACGGTGTCGCCGAGGAGGCGCGCGATGGCAGGCCGGAGGAGCGGGTAATGGGTGCAGCCGAGCACCAGCGTGTCGATGCCGTCGGCCAGCATCGGCTCGAGGTATTGCAGCAGCACTTGATCGGTGATGGGGCTTTCCAGCCACCCCTCCTCGATGAGCGGGACGAGCAATGGACACGCGCGGGCGATGATCTGCACCCGCGGGTCTAACGAGAGCAGCGCACGCTCGTAGGCGCCGCTCTTGATCGTGGCGCGGGTGCCGATGACGCCGATGTGACGGTTGCGCGTGGCGGCGACAGCAGCTTGCGCGCCGGGGAAGATGACGCCGGTGACGGTGACCGGCAGCCGTTCTTGCAACGCGGGCAGCGCCAGCGCGGAGGCGGTGTTACAGGCGACGACGATGGTCTTCGCCTGCTCGCCGAGCAGCAGCTGTGCAATCTCGAGGCTGTAACGCTGCACCGTGGCCGCGCTTTTCCCGCCGTAAGGGACGCGCGCGGTATCGCCCAGGTAATAGATCGACTCGTTAGGCAGCAGCCGGCGCAGCGCGCTGACCACCGTCAGCCCACCGATGCCAGAATCGAAGACGCCGATCGGCCGCGCATCGCCGCGCGCGGGGGTGTTCCCGCCGTTATCCACCGGGAGTGATGGAGATGGAAGGCTCATGCGGAGCGAGCGGGGGCAGCGGCTGATTCACATCGAGCGGCTCGGTGATGGGACGCGAGTGCGGGGGAAGGTTTGTGCGGACGATGGTGAAACCGGCGTCCTGGGTGCGGTAGTTCACGGCCGCGTTGTAATTCTGCACGCCCTGCGCGATCGCCATGCCGAGCTGCTGCCGGTATTGCGCCGTGGCGATCCGCTGCCCTTCCACGGGATCGCTCATGAAACCAGCCTCGATGAGGACGGCGGGGATGCGGATATGCCGCAGCACTTTGAAGCGCGCGTGCCGCACACCGCGATCGTGCGCTGACAGGCGCGAGAGGACGGAAGCGTGCACGGCGGCAGTGAGGGAGATGTTCTGCGCGTCCTGCTGGTTGCCTTCGTGTGTCTCGGGGCCGTTCGCAGCGGCGGCGGCGTGATGGCTGCCACCGGTGCTGGAGGGCAGCCCCTCTGGCGTGAGCGCGTAGCTCTCCACCCCGTTCCCGCCGGTGCCGGAGTTGAAATGGATGCTGACAAACACTGCGTTCGGGATGCGATTAGCGAACTCGATCCGCTCCTCCAGCGAAATGCCGGAGTCGGCGGTCCGTGTCATCTCCACTTTAAACCCGGCGCGCAGGAGCTGCTCACGCGCGGTGGCGGCGACGTGGAGCGTGAATTCCTTTTCGCTGCCCCAGCGATTCGAGCCGCCGGTGTCGGTGCCGCCGTGGCCGGGATCGAGGATGACGGTTTCGACTTTTTGCGCATTGTCGATCCGGCTTGGTCGCAGGATGGGCTCGACAATTTTTCCCACATCAATCGCGGAGATCATGCTCTCGTTGTTCTGGGTCACGATCGGAAAATGGGTGAAGAAGCGCACGCCGTTGATGTAGAGCTCGCTCTTGTCGGCCTGGGCGCGGACGCCGCGCCGATCGCTCCGGAGTGAGACGGTGCGGTTCGCCTGCTGGTAATCGGAGAAGCGATAGAACTCCGCCACGTTCCGGAAGGTGACGTAATCTCGCCCCTGATGTTTGTGGACGTGCCACTCGGCGGCGCGAGCGCTCCACGCCGAGAGCAGCAGCGTGGCGAGGCCGAGCAGTGGCAGTGTTCCTCCTTTCATGAAGCGGGAAAGTCACGGTGGCGTGCGCGTGCTGCAAGTGTGAACGGGGTAAACGCGCAGTGCGACTGGGGGAGCAGCAGCGGCAGCGCGTTTGCTTTCGACGCTGCGTCTTGGATGATTGTCGCCGTGTCAGAGCTGCCGAAGACGTACGATCCAGCTGCGGTGGAACCGAAGCGCTACCAACAGTGGCTGGAGCGTGGCTATTTCCATGCGGATGCGAAGTCGGAGAAGCCGGCCTTCTCCATTGTCATTCCGCCGCCGAACGTCACCGGGGTCCTCACGCTCGGGCACGTGTTGAATAATACGATCCAGGACATCCTCGCGCGCCGGGCGCGGATGCTGGGACACGAGGTGCTGTGGCTGCCGGGGACGGATCATGCGGGGCTGGCCACGCAATCGGCGGTGGAGAAGTCGCTCCGAAAGAATGAGAAGCTGACACGGCACGATCTCGGGCGGGCGGAATTCGTGCGTCGCACTTGGGAGTGGCAGGAGAAACATGGCGGGATCATTTTTCAGCAACTGAAGCGGCTGGGGTGCTCATGTGATTGGGCGCGGGAGCGGTTCACGCTGGATGAGGATTACGCGCGGGCGGTGCAGGAGGTGTTTGTGGATCTGCACGCCAAGGGGCTGATCTATCGCGGGCGGCGGATGATTAACTGGGACCCGGTGGCGCTGACGGCGCTTTCCGACGAGGAAGTCATCCCGACGAAGCAGAAGAGCACGCTCTACTATGTGCGCTACGAGCTGGTGGAGGAGCCTGGCCGCTATCTTGAAGTGGCGACGACGCGGCCGGAGACCATCATGGCCGACGTGGCGCTGGCGGTGCATCCGACAGACGCGCGTTATCGCGACTTGTTAGGCAAGAAGGTGTGGCGCCCGCTCGTGCGGGAGCAGATGCCGATCATCGGCGATGACGTGATCGATCCGGAGTTCGGCACCGGGATTCTGAAGGTGACGCCGGCGCATGACATCGTGGACTTTGAAATCGGCGAGCGGCACGGGCTGCCCGCGCCTGACGTGCTGCACCCGGACGGCCGGATCAATTGTCCGGCGCTTCCGGAGTTGGACGGAATGGATCGATTCGAGGCGCGGAAGCGTGCGGGTGAATTGCTGCACGAGAGCGGCTTGTTAGGTAAAGAGGAGCCGCACGAGAACAATGTCGGCTTCAGTGAACGCGCCGGGGTGCCGATCGAGCCGCGGCTGAGCGAGCAGTGGTTCCTGCGCTATCCGAAAACGGAAGAGGCGAAAGCGGTGGTGCGGGAGCATCTCATCCGCTTCTTCCCGGCGCATTGGGAGAAAGTGTATGCGCAGTGGCTGGAGAATATCCGCGATTGGTGCATCAGCCGGCAGGTGTGGTGGGGGCACAGAATTCCGGCGTGGTATCGTCGTAGCGCAAGTTTTCAACTTGCTCCCGCACAGGGTGTCCAAGTTAAAAACTTGGGCTACAAATCATTCGATGAATTTGAGGAGGTGGAAGTCTCGCGGCGGAATCTGCCGCATTGGGAGCAGGAGGGTGCAACCTATTTTGTCACGTTCCGGCTGGCTGACTCGCTGCCGCAAGACAAGCTCGCGGACCTGGAGGCAGAACGCACTGACTGGGTGACGCGCCATCCCGAGCCGTGGTCGGACCTGGAGAAGCGGGAATATTACGACCTCTTCTCCGCTCGCATCGAGGAGTGGCTGGATGCGGGATTTGGCTCCTGCGCGCTAAGCGATCCGGCGGCAGCGAAGCTCGTAGCCGAGGCGTTGCAATACTTCAACGGTGAACGCTACCAGCTGTTCGCGTGGGTGATAATGCCAAACCACGTGCACGTGCTGGTGAAGCCGCTCGGAGAGCACAAGCTCGGGGATAGTTTGCATTCGTGGAAGCGATTTACAGCCCAGGAGATCAACCGCGTGCAGGGGAGTTCCGGGCAATTCTGGCAGCACGAGTCCTATGACCACATTGTGCGAGACGAGGAGGCGCTGCGGCGTATCGCGCGATACATCGAGGAGAATCCAGCGAAAGCCGGATTGAAGGTAGCGCAAGTTTTTAACTTGCTGCCTTCAGGAGACCAAGTTGGAAACTTGGGCTACGGGGTGGGCGCTGTCGCGCCGGAGATCCGCGTGCAGCTGGAGTCGCCGGGAGACGAGTGGCAGCAGGACGAGGACACGCTCGATACATGGTTCTCTTCGTGGCTCTGGGCGTATGAAACGATGGATGCGGAGACGCGGGCGAAGTTCTACCCGACCTCCGTGCTGGTGACCGCACCTGACATCATCTTCTTCTGGGTGGCACGCATGATTATCGCCGGGCTGGAGTTCACGCCTGGGACGTCGAAGCGGCTGGAGGATAACATCCCGTTCCGCGATGTTTATTTCACGGGGCTGATCCGCGACCGCTCCGGGCGGAAGATGAGCAAGTCGTTAGGCAATTCGCCTGATCCGCTGGAGCTGAT
>JACCZQ010000332.1 GCA_013695905.1 Chthoniobacterales bacterium | reverse complement strand
CGAAAGCTTTCGCGAGTCGCGAACTTTGGCGGCTTGCGCCTGGGCGCCGCAACGTCTCCACCGCGTAACCGTCCCAGGAAGTTCGTGCTCGCAGAATGCGAGCACCAGCACGCTGCAGGCGTGCGCTCCCCGGACGGAGCAGTCGCGCGTGTAAAGGCGCGGCTGTTACAAAGCTCTAGCTCCTGCCGCCCCGCCTACTTCTTCGTGAACACCTCCGCCGCCGTCCAATTGGCATCCGGCGGCTCCTTTTCGTATTCCAGCGTCCGCTGCAGGTAACTCTTCGCGAGCCCGTCCTCCGGATAGAACTCCAGAAAGCGCGAGAGCAAAATCTTCGCCTCCGAAAACTCGCGCGCGCGGAATTTCACGATCGCCTCCTCGTAGGTCTCGAGCCACCGCAGCCATTCCGGATCGATCTCGTCACCACGCGCCCCGATGAGCGTGAACGTCTCCACCGGCCTGGTTTTTCCCTTCACCTGCACGTAAGCCACTGTGCGTAGATGGAAAGCGTCGCGGATCAACTCCGCCGTCGTCGGTCCCAGCAGAATATCCACGCCATAGGTGCGGGTCAGCCCCTCCAGGCGCGAGGCGAGGTTCACCGCATCGCCGATCACCGTCGGGTCCGCCTTTTCCTGCGAACCGATGTTCGCCGCCACCGCTTCGCCATGATTAATCCCGAGCCCGAAAGAGAACGGCGCGATCCCATCTTTCACCCACTGCTCGTTCAAGGCCTGCAGCTCGCGCCGCATCGTCGCCGCCGCGCGGGCGGCTGATTTTGCATCCTCCGCCACCCCGCGGCTGCTGACATTGCCCCACACCGCCATCACCGCATCGCCGATAAATTTATCGAGCGTCCCGTGATTCTGGAAGACCGCTGCCGTCATCCGGCTGAGATATTCATTGAGCTGCTTCACCAGCTTCTCCGGGTCGGCGCTCTCCGTCATGGTGGTAAACCCGACCAGGTCCGAGAACAGCACCGTCACCGGGAGGCGGACGCCGCGCAGGCTGCTGTAGAAGCTGTCGGGATTCTCGAGAATCTCCTTCACCAGGTTCTTCGAGACGTACCGCTCGAGCGTCCGGCGGGTGCGCAACTTCTCCAGCCGCTCCAGCCAGTATTCGAAGCCTAACGAGAGCAACCCGCTGACCAGAAACGCGCTCAGCACCGGCACCGTGAGCAGGAAAAATCCGCGAAAATCAAAGAGCAACCGCGCCGCGGCGAGATACGCCAGCGTCACCCCGAGCAACAGCGAGAGCGCCACCAGCGGCCGCCGGATCAGCGCCACGATCCCCCACGCCAGCAACCCTGCCGCCCCGAGCAGGGTGTAGCCGAGCAGCACCGGCGTGTAGGCGAGAAACTCGTTCTCGAGCGCCGCGGCGATGGCGTGCAGGTGCACGGCCGGCCCAGGCGTGTTCGGCCCCAGCGGCGTCGCCACGAAGTCCTGCATGATCTGCGCGGAGGCGCCGATCATCACCAGTTTATCGCGGAACACGGCGCCGTTCTGGAAATTCTGCTCCCAGTAACGCGGGAGGAAAATCTCGTACAGATTGATCGGGGCATAGGCATCCGGCGGCCCGAAGCGGAATGGGCGCGCCTGCAGATCGCGCGGCACCTCCGTGTGCCCGAACTTCGCCAGCGCCCGCGCCCCCAGCGATTCGTACATCCATTCGCCGGGAAACGGCGGCTGCCCTGCCAGCTGCCGATCGGTCACGGTAAAACGGATCTCGCGCACGACCCCGTCAGTCACGTCCGACCAGAAATTCACGTATCCCACCCGAGCATCGCGCGCTTGCGGCTGCGGGATGAGGGTGCTGTTCGGCACCACGTGCTGGTTGTTCGTCGATTGATCAAAATTTGAGCCGAGCACGACGCGGTCGCGATACCGCTCCAGCGCCGCCGCGAAGGCCGGGTCGCCTTCATTGGGTGGATTGAAGATAAGGTCGAACACCACCACGCGCGCACCAGCCGCGAACAGCTTATCGAGCAGCAGCGCCCACACTTCCCGCGACCACGGAAACGGCCGCTCGCTCATCAACTGCAGCGCGCGCTCCGACACGATCTCCTCCTCATCGAGCGCATCCGGTTGACGCGATTGCTGGTCGATCCCCACGAAGACGAGATCGCTGCGCTCCTTCGTCGGTCGCCCCTGGTTGCGCAGCAGATCGTGAAACGCCTGCTCGCCATTCCACGGCACGGAGAGGAACGGCACCTCCGGGGAAGTGCGGCCCAGCATCACGATGCCGGTGCAGATCGCGCAAATCAGCGCAATCCCCGCGATCCGATGG
>JACCZQ010000300.1 GCA_013695905.1 Chthoniobacterales bacterium | reverse complement strand
CATGGAGATCCGGGTTGAGAACCCTAAAGGAGAAGACGGCCGCATCGTCTATGATCTGCAAGGCGCTGTGATTGACGTGGTCGGAGGCGCGCCCGAAAACGCGGATGCCGCAAGCGACGCAGAAGCTCCCGCCCAGCTCAGGCCGCTCGGGATGACAGACGCCACTCCCGCACGAGTGAAGAAATTCGACTCTCTGTTCAATTCCTTTCACACGCTCGTAGAAAAATATGTTAACACCCGGTGGGAGAAGATGCGGGCGAGCGAACCCGACAAGCCGCCCCAAAGCGTGCTCCCTCGCGAGGCCCTCCGGGAAAAGGCGAAAGTGCAGCAAGCGCTGGTGGATTGCCTGGATCGGCTTCTAAAGATCTATGCCGAACGCAATCCTCCTTCCGATGCGATTGCGTCCCCGAAGGCGGCGCCGCATGCGCGCACCCGGGAGTATTGGGAACGCCACCAGAAGTACTGGGACCTCGGCCGCCAGCAGTCCAAGCTATTGGATGAGAACTGGGATGACTGGCTGGCTGGCGTGCCGAAAGATGAAGCCCAATTCAAGCCATGGCACAAGGAAGCGAAGCGACTGCAGGGGGAGGTCAACGCTGCCTGGAAGCGCGTCGAGGAGCTTACGCCACCGGACTAATGATTTCGCGCGTACAACTTCGAGACTGGTTACGTGCTGAGAACTTTCAGCAAGTGATTCAACTCGTCCCCGACTTCGGCAGGATCGTCGACCGTGTCGGCAATCTCATCGCGCACGATCTTGCGATAGCTCTTGCCGAGGCGGTGCACTGCCACTGCCACGGTGTTGCGCGCCATGTGCAAGCGGTCGGCCAGTTGCGCGTATTCACCTTCTGCGGGTGGCGCGCTGAGATAGGGCTCCAGCAGTTCAAATTCATGCAGCCGTCCGTTCGCCTCTTGCTCGTCGCGCAACCGGCCCCGCGCCCGCTGCAGCAGCGTCAGCGCCCAGCTGCGCTCGAACAGTTCCGCTGGATCAAGCCCCGGATCATCAATCTGCAGGAACTGCTGCTCGGCGGTCGGTTCAGCGATCGAGATCAGGTGAGCACCGCCGCCGCGTTTCTGGGCCGTGGCTCGCGCATACGCGTTTGAGATTCGCCGCCGCACCGCGGTGAGCAGATAACTGCGGAAACGACCGCGCTCCGGCGTCGCGCGCTGCAGGAACTCCGTGCGCGTGATTTCGGCGAAGAACTCCTGCGTCAGATCCTCCGCGTCAGGCGCGCTGCAGCCATGTTTCCGCGCGAAGGCGTAAACCGGAAACCAATACGCGCGGCAAAGCTGCTCGAGCGCGGCGCGACCTTCCGGCGACGGTGCCGTGGCGCGGCTGATCAAACTCCAGTGCGTCGTGCTGAAGCCCGAACGCGAGACGGTGTTATCATTCCCCTTCGCCGCCATCTCGCTGCACGATGACGGACTCTGCTGCTGCGACGCGAGCAAAATCGAGCGCGCTTTCCGGGGATGTTGACGCTGTGGCGCGATGCGTGTCGGGTTTGAGCAGCGATGAAATTTTCCCTGCTCCCAGCTGTTGTCTGCCTCACGGTCGTGAATGCCTTCGCCAGCCCGCCGGCCGCCGAGCCGCAGGTCGCGGAAATGGTCAAAGCCGACCGCGTGACGGTGGTGCACCTCTGGGCCCCGTGGTGCGGCAATTGCAAAGCCGAGCTGAAGAGCGGCGGCTGGACGAAGATGGTGAACGACAACCCGGAAACGCAGTTCGTCTTCGTCTCTATCTGGAATTCCGGCGATGACGGCCGCGCCGAGCTGCAGCAGCACGAGCTCGGCGAGCAGAAGAATGTGATGATCCTCGCCGATCCCGGCCCGCGTCGCGGTGACGACAAGCTGAAGCGCTTCCTCGATCTGCCGGTGAGCTGGATCCCCACCACGTGGGTCTTCAAAGGTGGCGATCTCCGCTACGCGCTGAACTACGGCGAAGTCCGCTTCGACGTGCTGCAGCAGTTCATCGACGACACGAAAGCCGATTGGTCGCACTAATCACTGACACGCTAGCAGCTTCACCACGATCTCGGTCAGGATCAGCTCGTGATCCAGTTGGCTGCTGACCAGCTGCACATTCGCCTCGAGACAGGCTTCCAGTCCGGCGACGAGCTGCGGCGTCTGGAAACGATGGGCTGACATGGCAGCAATCCCCAGCGCGTAGGCATTCAGCGTTCCATCCTTCTTCCGCGGCAGGTGTTCCGTCGCGCTGGGCGGCAGGCGATTCACCGCCGAGATGAACGTGAAAGGCGCTGAGGGCCGCGCGAGCCGGTGCCGCTCCATCAAATCCTTCGCGAGCAGGAGATTCCGCACCGTGGGGAGAATCGCCACCAGTAGAATCCCGATCGCGCTCTCCCCCTGATCGAGCAAACCCCTAACGAGTCCAAGCGCGCGGTCCAGAGCGCAAGCCGCCAGCGCATTCCCGAGTTCGAAAATAACTCCCGCGCGCGAGAGCGGCACCAGCACCCGCACCTGCTCGGCCGTGACCCTCCGCTCCGCCCCGACGTAGAGATCGATCTTTTCCAGCTCGTTCTCGATCTGCCGCGAATCACCGCCTGTCAGCAACACAAACAGATCCAGCGCCTCCTCTTGGAACTGCAAGCCGCGCCCCTTCGCCCGCC
>JACCZQ010000216.1 GCA_013695905.1 Chthoniobacterales bacterium | reverse complement strand
GAGGTGGACACCTCGGCGCTAGGCCCTAAAAAGCCGGATTAGACCGCCCATTGACGGGCGGTACCATCCGAGCGTGAAACAGCGGGCGGTGCTTGCGTCACGATAGGTGTTGCAGAGAGACTGCCATCGGGAGGAGACCGGTAACTTCTCTGGGGTCAGGCGGCGCGCAGAAGGGGCGGTTTGGGCTAGAATAATGGAGGCACGTTCGGCTCTGGTTGTCGGAACGGCGCCCGCAACCTGTCACGAAGATCACCGTTCAGTTCGGCGGTGCGGACTTGCATAAGCATATGAGCGCCGTGGCGGGACCAGCGCATCTGCTGCTTCTTAGCCATCCGCTTGCCGACGAGCGAATTCACCGCCGACTCAGCGAGAGTGGTGGCGACGCGAAGTCCAGCTCGATGGCGCCTTCCGTAGTTGACGATCGCGCTGCGGTTCGAACGCACATAGGTCAGGAGCTGCACGCCGAGGCTGTGCACCCGGGCGATCGAGAACTCGCTTTCCTGCTGTGATTCCTTCAACCTCGCCAGGAGCCGCTCCAGATCGCGGATCGCGCGATCGACCCGGCCGTGCCACAGACGCCACTTCACCGCTCTGATGTCTCTGTCGATGTTTGCAAGCGGTTCGATGGACCCGGACCGGGATCGTACGATGTGATCTGCGATCTGCTGCATCGGCTGGATCTTCATGGCGATGTGGAACCAGTCGATGATGTGGGTCGTCGGCCTCGGCATGGCGCGGGGCAGCCGCTTCAGGATTTCGGCGCCGTCGGAGATCACGGTGACGTCGCCAAAGCCGCGATACCCTTCCTGCTGAAGCGCGTGCAGCGCTCGATCTCTGATTGCCGTCTGGCCGGTGCTGCCGGTCACGAAATAGCGGCCACCTGGTTCACCCCGTCCCCCGCGACCGCATCGGGCCACGACGAGCTCGAAGTTTCGCGCTGAATTGCGCTCGGCGCTGCGAACATGCGCCGTATCGATGCTGATAACGAACTCTTTGCGCCGATCGCCGGGAAGCTGCATCTCAAGCTGGCATCGGTCATCCGTTTGAGACCTCGCTCGCCATGTTTCCCGCATGATCTGGTCGTTGAGCCGCTTGCCGATCCTGATCGTGCGCTTGCGCACGGTCGCGTGCGTCTCGGTAGGTTCAAAGGGCAGGAAATCGGCCAGCACCTTCGCCGCCTGCCGGTAGGGCATCATGCTCCCCAGCCGCGCCGTCAGTTCCATCATCTCCGGCGTCGCTCGATCGGGACAGATTTCCTTCAGCGGCGCGAAGGCGCTATCCATGCCAGGGTAGCAATCCCGGCACAGCATCCAGCGGGGATTGCGAACCTCCACTATGCCGAAGACAGTGCGGATCCGGCGCGTCGTATAGTCTTTGACCGGCCGGAACATGTGGCAATCCGGGCAGACGCGCCGGAATAGGGCATAGGTCTCCGCTTCATGGCTCACCACCGCACTCTGCAGCGTCGCCATGATCTTCTTGCCGTCGTCGATAGACAGTCCAATGTCACCGTCGAACAGGCTCTCCCAGCTCTTGTCGATGCGGAGCTCCTTCCGGCGAACGTCGCCAAATTCGTTCCTGCCCTCAATCGTGATCGTCCACTCCACCGCCACCGTCGCCTCCTTGAACAAAGCGATGATGATGGACCGCCCGGTGCAAACAAACCGTCGTCAACCCCAGAGAAGTTACCGGTCTCGACGAAGCTGGCCGACGGCGATAAGGGAGCAGATCGTTTCGGAGACGCTCGCGGCGGAGACGACGGTGACTGAGGTGGCGCGTCGCCATGATGTTGATCGTTCTCAAGTGTATCGATGGCGTCGCGAACTCGGTGTGGCGGGGCGGGTCCGAGAAACGGGCATGTTCATGCCGATTGAAGTTTCCAATGAGAGCGACGCGACGGCCGAAATGGCTGTAGCCGACCCTGGCCTCATCGAGATTGATTTTGGTGGCGGCCGATGCGTGCGGGTTGGAGCCGGCTTCGATGCCGATGCCTTGTCGCGTGTTCTCGACGTTCTGAACCGTCGATGATTCCGGTCCCGAGTGGTGTGCGGGTGTGGCTGGCGACCGGGCGCACCGATATGCGAAAGGGATTTCCCGGCCTTTCGTTGCAGGTCCAGGAGGTGCTGCGGCGCGATCCGCTGAGCGGCCATCTGTTCTGCTTTCGCGGGCGCAGGGGCGATCTTTTGAAGGTGATCTGGCACGATGGCCAGGGCGCATGCCTGTTCACGAAGCGGCTGGAACGCGGACGGTTCCTTTGGCCGTCTCCGGCTGACGGAGCGGTGACGATCTCCCCGGCGCAACTTGGTTATCTGCTCTCCGGAATTGATTGGCGAAATCCGCAGAAAACCTGGCGTCCGACGAGCGTCGGGTGACGGTTTTGGGTTTGAAATCGCCGGCGAATATGATTCTCTCGCCTTGTGAAAGCCGCTCCTGAATCGCTTCCTTCAGACCTTGCCTGCGCCCATGCGATGATCCTCGCCGAGCGCGCCGCCCGCGTGGAAGCCGAGGCAATTGCGGCTCGCGCCCAGGCGGTGAACTCCAGCACGGAAGCGCTGATCGTCCATCTCAAGCTGGAGATCGAGAAACTCAGGCGTGAGCTTTACGGCAGCCGCTCGGAACGCAAGGCGCGGCTCCTGGAGCAGATGGAACTGCAACTGGAAGATCTTGAGGCGGCGGCCACCGAGGACGAACTCGCGGCTGAGAAAGCGGCGGCCCTGACGCAAACGGTCAAATCGTTCCAGCGCAAGCGGCCGTCGCGAAAGCCGTTCCCCGAGCATCTGCCGCGCGAGCGCATCGTCATTGCCGCGCCTGAAAGCTGCCCCTGCTGCGGCTCGGGCAAGCTGTCGAAACTCGGCGAGGACATCACCGAGTCTCTGGAGGTGATCCCGCGCCAGTGGAAGGTGATCCAGACGGTGCGCGAGAAGTTCTCGTGCCGGGAATGCGAGAAGATCACGCAGCCGCCGGCGCCCTTCCACGTGACGCCGCGCGGCTTCGCAGGACCGAACCTGCTGGCCATGATCCTGTTCGAGAAGTTCGGCCAGCATCAGCCGCTCAACCGCCAGAGCGAACGATACAGGCGCGAGGGCATCGATCTGAGCGTGTCGACGCT
>JACCZQ010000266.1 GCA_013695905.1 Chthoniobacterales bacterium | reverse complement strand
GAACATGCTGCTCATGTCGTGCACCGCCCCGAAGAAAATCCCGCCGAACACTACCCACAGCCAGACCGGTTGCCAGCCGAACGCCAGCGCCAGAATCGGCCCCACGATCGGCCCCGCTCCCGCGATGGTTGCGAAGTGGTGACCGAACACCACCTGCGTCCGGCTTTTCACAAAATCCCGTCCGTCCGCGAATGTCTCCGCCGGCACGGGATTCCGGTCGTCTTCGCGGAACACCCGCGCGATCCAGCGCGGATAGAACCGCAGCGCGATCCCCAGCACCACGGCAGCTGCGATAACCGGCAGCAAAATATTCATGCGTCGGCAGCAATTAAGCGAAACGCGCCGCGCGGAGCAATGCTGGTGAAGACGGCGGGCGCCTTCTGCCCCGCTCCGACCTTGACTTCCCCTCCAGCAGTGGCAGCTAATCGCCGTCACTTCCGGAGGAGCTTTCAAATGATCAAACGTCTCGCGCAGCAGCTCACCAAACCCGCAGCTGCCATTATCCTGCTGGCTTTCACCACAGCTTCCGCGCAACAGCTCGACCGCCGCGCTTCCACCGAGGAGCCGCTCGAAAAATACGGCGATCCACCAGCGCCGATGCTGCTCTGGCGCACCGGCACGTCACCCGCAGCGGTCTCGGAGTTCAACGGCTTCACCAGCCGGCAGGTGAACGTGAACGCCGCCGGGCAGAACATCGTCGGCGATGCCGCGAATGAGCCGTCGATCACCGTCGACTCTACAAACCCGAACCGCATGGCCGTGGGCTGGCGTCAGTTCAACAGCGTCACGTCGAATTTCCGGCAGGCCGGCTACGGCTACACCACCGATGGCGGGAGCAGCTGGACGTTCCCCGGCAATTTGGAAAACAACGTCTTTCGCAGCGATCCGGTGCTGCGGGCGGACGCGAACGGCTCGATGTTTTACCTGAGCCTGCTGCAGAGTTTCTTCGACGACATGTGGCGCTCGTCGAACGGCGGCATCTCGTGGGCGCGGCTGAACTCCGCCACCGGCGGCGACAAGCAGTGGTTCACCATCGACACCACCCAAAGCTCCGGCCGCGGCTTCCAATACCAGTCCTGGAGCACCAGCGGAAACAACTATGGCGGGAGACAATTCAGCCGCTCGACCAATGGCGGCACCACCTGGATGGATCCGATCTTCATCCCGAATCGACCCTCGTGGGGCACGCTCGACGTCGACCGCGACGGCAATCTCTTCATCGCCGGCAGAAACATGAGCACCGGCCAGATCTGGTGCGTCCGCTCGACCGACGCGAAGAACGGCGCCGTCACGCCGACCTTTGACCAAAGCACCGCGGTAAACCTCGGCGGCACCATCCTGATCAGTCAGCCCATCAATCCGGTGGGACTCGTCGGGCAGGTGAACATCGCCGCCGACCGCAGCGGCACCGTCACAGATAACAACATCTCCATGCTGGCGAGCGTGCGCCCCACCGGCGCCACGAACGGCAGCGACGTCATGTTTGTGCGCAGCACAGATCGCGGCCTGAGCTTCAGCGCTCCGCGACGCATCAATGATGATCCAATCGACCAGGCGAAGTGGCACTGGTTTGGCGCGATGGGCGTCGCGCCGAACGGCCGCATCGACGCAATTTGGCTCGACACTCGCAACGCGGCGAACAACACCGACTCGCAGCTGTTCTACGCCTACAGCTTCGACGGCGGCGAAAACTGGTCGCCGAACATCGCCGCCAGCGCGTCATTCAATCCGCTCATTGGCTACCCGAACCAGAACAAGATGGGCGATTACATGGACCTGCAATCCGACGACACCGGCACCGAGGTGGCGTATTGCGCTACGCTGAATGGCGAGCAGGACATTTTCCATGTGCGCCTTGCACCACGGCTGCCGGTCGCGCTGAGTGCCGTCTCCCGAAAAGTGCACGGCGCCGCCGGCACGTTCGATCTGCCGCTGGCGCTCTCCGGCAGGCCGACGATTGAGAACCGGCGCGGCACCGGCGCAACCGGCGACGCCCATCAGGTGATCGTCACGTTCGCGGCCCCGGTGAGTCTCACCGGCGTCACCGTCACCAGCTCCAATGGGGCAGCCACTGCCACGCAGGCGGTGAACGGCACCACCGTCGTCATTGATCTCGCCAACGTCACGGACGCGCAGCTCCTCGCCATCAAGCTCAGCAACGTGAACGACGGCGCGAACTTCGGCGACATCACCATTCCGTTGGCGGTGCTCCAGGGCGACTCGAACGGTAACGGAAGCGTCAACGCCTCCGATGTCAGCCAGACGAAATCACAATCGGGTCAGCCGCTCACCACCGCCAACTTCCAGCTTGATGTGAACACGTCCGGCGACATCAACGCCAGCGACGTAGGCATTGTAAAGAGCCGCACCGGCGCCTCGCTGCCCTGAGGCGCGGCAATCCTGCGGCGGTGGTCGGTGGAACTACAGCGCGTCCCGCAGCTGTTGCAGCTGCTTCAGCCGGGCGAGAAAATCCGCTTCGCGTTTGCGATGCTCCGCCACCACCGCCGGTGGCGCACCGCTCACAAACGATTCGTTGCTGAGCTTCCGCTTCACCGTCTCGATTTCCGTCTGCGTCTTCGCGATTTCCTTGTCCAGCCGCTCCGCCTCCGCTGCTTTGTCGATCAATCCTTCCAGCGGCATGTAGAGCACACCGAGCGGTGTCACGCTGGAAGGTGTCCCCTGCGGCGCGCTGTAGTCGCGGGCCGTCTCCAGCTCCGTCGCATTCAGCAGCTGCTGGAGCACCTTCAGCTCATTCTCGGCGAGGGCGGTCTCGCCCGGTGTGAGGATAAACCGCACCCGCTTGTTGCTGGCGATGTTGTAGTCGCTCCGCAATTTCCGGCCGGCCAGGACTAACGACTGCTTCGCCGCGACGAACTCCTCATCGGCCCTCGTGAGGCCGTACTGCTGCATGAACTCGTCGCCGAGCGGCTGCGGCCAGCGCGCAAACATGATCGTTTGATCCCCCTGCCCTTCCGGCAGGTCGGCATTGAACCCCAGCCCGTGCCACAGCTCCTCCGTGATGAACGGCAGGTAGGGGTGGAACAAACGCAACGTGTGGGCGAGGACGAAATCCATGACCGCGAGCGTGTTCGTCTTCGCCGGAGACGGGGG
>JACCZQ010000257.1 GCA_013695905.1 Chthoniobacterales bacterium | reverse complement strand
TCTTGTTCGAGAACTGAGCCTCGCGGCAGTGCTGGCCATCGGCCTGGGGACGATGCTCGGCGCGGGCATCTTTGTGCTGTCAGCCGACGCCACAGCTCGGGCGGGACCCGGCGCGGTGTTCTCCTTTAGCAAATGGGCAGAGGCCATCTGGCTTATCGGGTCCTGCCTAACGGCGGGGCTACCGCGTGGCAGAGCTTCGCCAGTTTTGTCGCTGCCGGGCGCTCAGTGGAGCTTCAGCAGTCCTCCGACGATCTCAGTCTTCGATCGGCATGATCGAAGCCGTGATCTCGTCGTATTCTTCCTCGTGCTCCGCGTCTGATTCTTTCGTGGCCGCAGTGGCAATGGCGTAGAACCTGCCTTTCTGTGGCTCGAAGGCGTGAACGCTCACCGCGAATTCGACGCCGCGCGATTCGCCTTCGCCCGCGATACCGGTGAATGAAACACCGTTGCCGTTCTCATCCGTTTCGATGTCGCCGGGCTCGAAATTCTTGATTTCCATCGCCTTCGCGATGTCATCCGCGAGGTCGGGCAAGGCTGCCTTTAACCCCTTGTTGTCACGCACCGCGTCCAGCTTGATGACCGAAAAGGAATAAGTCTCATCGCCTGCATTGCAGTCGAGGTTGCCATCCTTGTCGGTGGTGTAGGTCCACTTTGCAGGTAATTCCATCGTAAATGTCGGGTCATTCGCGGGGAATTTGATCCTCCGGGATCCGATGCCGCCGGAACGCCGGGTCTCGTCCGCTGTCTCGGAGCGTGTCGCTTCGCTGTCGGTCGCGCCGACGGTAAACTTCGCCGTCGTGGCCAGCTTCTCGCCGGCGTAGATTTCCACGCGATATTTCCCGGCGGGCCAGCCTTTGTCAGGCTTGTTCACGGAGAAGTCTCCGTTGTTCGTGTCACCTTCGAGGACAAGCGTTTTCTCGCCGATCTTCGTGTTCGCCGGCGCCTTCTCTCCGACATCCTCGGCGATCCAGACCCCGCGCACGGTGTCGCCTTTCTGCGCGCCCGTGGTTTTGAAGAGGGCGTGAATCATCGGAGTGTCGTCGGCGAAGGACGTCGCCGGGGCAGCCTTTGGTCCCGACGTCGTGACAGCTTTAATCTTCACCTCTGCCGCGTAGGCGAGCGACGCGCAGATGATCATTCCTATGGAGAGAGTTAATGTTCGTTTCATTTTTATCAGTGTTTGTGGATGCTATCGTTGCTCGTCCCCCGCATCCTTGAGATATCCCTGCAGTACTTCGGTCCGTTGTTGAATCAGCTGTGTGAGCGCGTTTGAGAAATCGACTCGGAAGCCGCTGCCACCCACGGCGCCGCCCACCCGTGCGATGAGATCTGCTTCAGCGTCCCGCCATTTAATCCAGGCACGCTGCGCTTCTTTCAGGCTCTTTTGTCCCTGGGCATCCAGCTTCTGCATGAGCTGCTGATATACCCGGTCGATGGTCGCATTGGCGCGGTCAACGGCCGCGGCTTCCTCGGTGCCGGGAGGCTTCCAGCCCGGGTCTTGTCCGTAGGCAGACACACCCACGGCGGCCATGGCGAAAGACAACGCCAGGGGAGCGAGCAGCAGCCGGAGAGGCGTCATAAAGATCAGCAACAGCTCGGCTTATGGCAGCCAGGCGGGCCGGTGTAAAGCACTATTTCGTAGCGATTTAGGCACCGTTGATGGTAATCAATTGTCGGTGAGGCGGCGAGTGGATAAACAGTCTATCCTGCCACTGTGATGTTGCGCCGAGCGCTTCCGCATGCGCAGAGTAGCAGCATCATGAGATTCCCCCTGATCCCTCTGCTCTCCTCCCTGACGTCGGTTTTCCTCCTCAGCCCGGCGTTTGCCCAACCGCAGGTGCCGCCCGCGGAGCGCAGGTCCGATGTCAGCGACAAGGCGCTCATCACCACCAAACCGGCCCCGGCGGAAAAGAAGCTGCGCGACTCGGTCGCGGCGCGCGGCGTGAAGAAATACACGATCGAGCAGTTCATGGATACCACGCGGGTGGGCGGGGCGTCGTTCACGCACGACGAACAGGAGATCCTCTTTCACAGCAACAAGAGCGGCATCTTCAATGTTTACAGCGTGCCGGTGAAAGGTGGTGAGCCGAAGCAGCTGACCGACTCGAAGAAGGAGAGCACCTATCTGGTCTCGGCCTTCCCGACGGATGCGCGGTTCCTTTACCGCTACGACAAAGGCGGGAACGAGAACTCTCACATCTACCTGAAGGAACTCGACGGCACCGAACGAGACCTGACGCCGGGCGAGAAGACGAAGGCAAACTTCCTCAAGTGGAGCGCGGATCGGAAGTCGTTCTTCTATACGACGAATGCGCGGGATCCGAAGATGTTTGACCTTTACGAGATAAGTGTCGCTGACTTGAAGCCGGTGCTCGTCTATCAGAACGAGCAGGCGTTCGAGATCGGCGATATCTCCGACGATAAGCGGTTCATCGCGCTGCAGAAGCCGGGCAATACCACCGCCGACTCCGACATTCATCTTTACGATGCGGAGACGAAGGAGACGAAGAACATCACCCCGCACGAGGGTGAAGCGCAGAACCTGCCGCAGCAGTTCGATCCGCAATCGAAGTATCTCTTCTACACTTCTAATGAAGGTGCTGAGTTTCTGTATGTGGTGCGGCACGAGCTGGCCAGCGGCCAGCGCGAGGTGGTGGAGAAAGGAAATTGGGACGCGGTGGTGGCGGTCTTCTCACGGAACGGGAAGTATCGGGTGATCGGCTGGAACGAGGACGCGCGCACGCGTCTCGAGGTGCGAGACACAACGGCGGGCAAGGCTGTCTCGCTTCCAAAGTTGCCGGATGGCGACATCACCGGTCTTAGGATCTCCGAGAGCGAGAAGCGGATCGCTTTCTATCACAATGGCTCCCGGTCACCGGGTAACCTGTTTGTGTTCGACCTGGCGACGCAAAAGGCGACCAAGCTCACCGAGACCTTAAGTCCGGCCATTAACCCGGCGGATTTGGTGGAGCCGACGGTGGTGCGATATAAGTCTTTCGACGGGCTGGAGATTCCCGCGATCCTCTACCAGCCCCACAAGGCCAGTGCCGGGCAGAAGGTGCCGGCGATCGTGATGGTGCACGGCGGGCCCGGTGGTCAGGCGCGCATGAACTACAGCGCGCTGGTGCAGTATCTGGTTAACAATGGCTACGCCGTCCTGGATGTGAACAACCGCGGCTCGAGCGGTTACGGGCAAACCTTCTTCACCGCCGATGATGGCAAACACGGGCGCGAGCCGCTCTGGGATTGCGTGGAAGGGAAGAAGTATCTGCAGTCGTTAGACTGGGTGGAGGGGGAGAAAATCGGCATCATGGGCGGCTCCTACGGCGGCTACATGGTCCTGGCGGCGCTCGCCTTCCAGCCGGAGGAGTTCACCGCCGGGGTGAACATTTTCGGCGTCTCGAATTGGATTCGGACGCTGCAGAGTATTCCGGCTTACTGGGAATCGGCGCGGAAAGGGCTCTACACGGAAATTGGCGACCCGGAGACGCAGCTGGAGTTCCTCCGTGAGACTTCGCCGCTCTTTCACGCAGATAAGATTACCAAGCCATTGATCGTGCTGCAGGGCGCGAACGATCCGCGAGTGATCAAGCCGGAATCCGACGACATCGTCGAGGCGATCAAGAAGAACAAGGGCATCGTGGAGTATGTCGTGTTCGAAGATGAGGGACATGGTTTTTCGAAGAAGGAGAATGAGATGCGCGCCTACACGGCGATTGTCGAGTTCCTGGACCAGCACCTGAAAGGGAATGAAGCTGCAGCTCCTGCGGCGGCGAATTTGGAAGAGGGCGTCTAAAAGTCAGTTTGATCCGCAGATTTCGCAGATTCACGCAGATCCGAAGAAGCTGATCCCCTGATAATCTGCGTCAATCTGCGGATGCTTCTCTGTTCCGTGCTTAGTTTTTAGACGTGCCCTAAGGCGAGCGGAAGCGATCTCTGCTGCGCACGCGGGAAAATTGCTTCCCAAAAGCGTCGTTGCAGGCGATAACTGCCTTACCTCGCGAGGCGCAGCATGGAACTCTCCATTCTTGAGAAACGCACGCACTGCTCGCCCGCGCTGGAGCAGCTGATCCGCTCCGTCCGGGACGTGGTGCAATCTGGACTTCACCCGGCGGAGACAGGTGCGGCGGTGGCGGAGTTGCTGCGGCCGTGGCTGGGCGCGCCCGAGTTTCTGACGCCGGAGCAGATGGAGCCAACGCTGGACGGCTATTGCCAGCACGTGCTGCATGTGGAGTCGGATGGCAGCTTCTCCGTGGTGTCGCTAGTTTGGCTGCCGGGGC
>JACCZQ010000149.1 GCA_013695905.1 Chthoniobacterales bacterium | reverse complement strand
CCATCGGGCTGCCGTCGCCGTTTTCGCCCGCGATCGTGCGGTTCACCCAAAGGTTCAGCGAGAGCCTTTCCGCTTGCCGGAAGATTTACCGGAAATTTGAGCCGCACGCGGTGCTCGGGATGGGCGGGTTTACTTCGACCGCGCCCATTCTCGCCGGCCGACTGCGTGGGGTGCCGACGTTCATCCATGAGTCGAACGCTATTCCCGGGAAGGCAAATCGCCTCACCGCCCGGATGGTGCGCGCGGTGCTTCTCGGGTTCCAGGAATGCGCGCCATTTTTTCCGAAGGCGCGCACGGAAGTCACGGGCACACCGATCCGCTCCGAGCTGCAGCGGATCGATCGCGCCGAGGCGCGGCGGAAGCTGGGACTCCGGGAGGATTTGCGGACGCTGCTGGTGATGGGCGGCAGCCAGGGTGCGGCCGGCATTAACCAAAGCGTGATCAAATCTTTGCCCACTCTGCAGGGCGAGCCTCTGCAGGTGATTCACCTGGCGGGGGCGCGCGACGAGCGACTCGTGGCGGACAACTACCGGCGCGAAAACATTCCCGCGTTCGTGGCCGGTTTTCATCACAAGATGGAGGAGGTTTACAGCGCCGCGGATCTGGCGATCGCCCGCTCCGGCGCGGCCAGTCTGGCGGAGTTGGCGGCGTTTTCGTTGCCCGCGATCCTCATCCCCTTTCCGTATGCGGCCGACGATCACCAGACGCGCAACGCCGAGATTTTTGCGCGCGCGGATGCGGCGATTCTCCTGCGCGAAGCGGAGCTCGCGGGCGAAGTGCTGGCTCGAAAAATTCACGAGCTCACGGCCGACCCGGCGACACTGCAGCGCATGTCGGAAAATTGCGGCCGCCTGGCGCCGAAAAATGCCGCCGAACTGGTGGCAGACACGATGGAAAGGTATACGGAGAATAATGGCGCCCGCTCCTGAAGCCGACCTGCAAAAGCAACTCACCCAGGAGCGTCATCGGGTGCACCTGATCGGTGTCGCCGGGAGCGGCATGAGCGGGATCGCGGCCCTCTTGCTGGAGCTCGGGCATCAGGTCAGCGGCTCCGACAAGGCGCGCACTTCCGAGACAGACCGGCTGCAGCGGCTCGGCCTTCGGTTTCATGTGCAACACCGCGCGGAAGACGCGGCCGACGCAGAGATCGTGGTCTATTCGTCCGCGATCAAAGAGGACAATCCGATCGTCGCCGCGGCGCGGGCCCGGGGAATCCCGATCATCCGGCGTGCGGAAGCACTCGCGGCGATCATGCTCGGGAAACGCGGCATCGTGATCGCGGGAATGCACGGCAAGACCACGACCTCGGCGATGGCGGCGCACCTTTTTCGCGAGAGCGGATTGAACCCGTCACACTATGTCGGCGCGGAGATCCCGCTGCTCGGGTCGAATGCGCATTGGAATCCGCGCGGCGAGTATTTCGTCGCGGAAGGTGACGAGAGCGACGGCACGCTCCGCTTCTTCCGACCGGAGCACGCGCTCATCCTCAATGTGGAAGAGGAGCACCTCGATTTCTACGCGGACATGGCGGCGATCGATGCTGTCTTTCATCAGCTGCTCGATCAGACCACCGGCAAGATCTTCTACAGCGCCGATGATCCGCACGCGGTGCGGCTTTGCGGACGGAGAGGCGACACTCCTGTCGCCTGTGGCGGCGCTGGCGAGAAGAGTGTCGCCACTCCGCGCGCGATCTCCTTCGGCTTCGCGGAGCACGCTGACTACCGCGGCGTCGATATCGAGTTGCGCGATTTTGCCTCGGTATTTTGCGTAATGCGGCGCGGCGAACAGCTCGGCGAGGCGGTGCTGAACGTCTCGGGACGGCACAACGTCAGCAACGCACTTGGCGTCATCGCGCTGGCGACGGAGATCGGGGTGCCGTTTGCGAAAATCGCGGCGTCACTCGGCCATTTCCAGCACGCGCGGCGGCGGTTTGAAATCAAATACGCGAGTGAGCAATACCTGCTGGTGGATGATTACGCGCATCATCCCACGGAGATCCGCGCCACGCTCGCGACGGCGCGCTCGGCCGGACGGAACCGGGTGCTAACGATGTTCCAGCCGCATCGCTATTCCCGCACGCAAGCGCTGCGGAAGGAATTTGGCGCCGCCTTTGCGCAATCCGATCGCGTCTTCGTGAGTGATGTTTATCCCGCGAGCGAAGCACCCATTCCCGGCATCAGCGGGCAGACCATCGTCGATGAGATGATCGCGCAAGGCCATCGCGGTGCGGTTTACCAGCCGCGGCTGGAGCGGCTGCATCGGGAGGTGGGGAACATCATCGAGCGCGGTGACATGGTGTTGAGCCTCGGCGCCGGCAACATCCATGAGCAACTGTCGATCCTGGCCGCCGATCTCGTGATTGTGGAGAAGCTCCAGGCGATCGCCGGCGCGGAGGGCGAAGTGCGGCTCTACGAGCCGATGGCGAAGCACACCACCTTGCGCGTGGGCGGGCCGGCGCAATTCTGGGTGGAACCGCGCAGCGAAGCAGCCTTCGCGGAGATCATCAAACTTTGCCGGCAGGAAAATCTGCCGCTCTTTGTCATTGGGCGCGGATCGAATTTACTCGTGCGCGATGGCGGCATCCGCGGAGTCGTCGCACATCCATCGGGTGGAGAGTTCGACCGGGTCGAGCAGAACGGGGCGACGATCACCGCCGGCGTCGGCGCGAAGTTGAAGCAGGTGGCGTATGCCGGGAAGACCGCTGGCATCGGCGGACTCGAATGGATGGAAGGAATTCCCGGCGAAGTGGGCGGCAGCCTGCGCATGAACGCCGGCGCGATGGGCTACGAGACATTCGATCACGTGGCGGAGATCCGCTACCTCGATAGCGAAGGTAATCCGCACACGAAGACGCCCGCCGAGTTGGAGATTAGCTATCGCAGCGTGGCCTCGCTGAAGAGAAACTACGCCGTCTCAGCGGTGTTTCGGGGAACGCCTGCGCCGCTCGAAGAGATTGTGCGGAAGTTGGAGGCATCGCAGGAGAAGCGCCGTAGGACTCAGCCGATCGCGAAGAGTGCCGGCTGCATTTTCAAAAACCCCGGGCCATGTCCCGCGGGAAAGCTGGTCGATGAACTGGGGTTGAAGAACAGCAGTGTCGGCGGCGCGCGCGTCTCGGAGGTGCACGGAAATTTTCTGGTCAACGACGGCAACGCGACCGCAGTCGAGATGATCGCGCTCATCGACAAAATCAAAGCGACGGCGCGGGAGCAGCGCGGCATAGAACTCGAGACCGAAGTGCAAATCGTGGGGGAATCCGCATGAAGGTGAGCGTTGCCGCCACTTGTAGCTGTCGCCCTATGGGCGACACGGGTATGTGCGTGGCCCGCGGAGGTGGTGAGCACATACCCGTGTTTGCCACAGGCGAACAGCTACAGCTACAGGCGAGCGCCTCGGGAATTCGACGCGGTGGAGGTTTGTCATGATTGATCTGCAAGGCAAAAAAGTCGCGGTGCTGCGAGGCGGCCCCGGGTCGGAACGCGAGGTCTCGCTCGCGACGGGCGCGGGCGTGATCAAGGCGCTCCGCTCGTTAGGCGCGGAGGTCACGGACGTGGAGGTGAAGACGCCCGAATTCGAGCTGCCGAAAGAAGTGGAGGTGGCGTTCATCGCCATCCACGGGACCTTCGGTGAAGACGGTCAGGTGCAGCAGATTCTCGAAGACCGCGGCGTGCTCTACACCGGCGAAGGGGTGGAGGGGAGCCGGACCGCGTTTGATAAGATTGCTTCGAAAGAAAAATTCGACGCAGCCGGTGTGACCACGCCCGAGTGGGAGGTGATCGCCCCGGGTGAGCGCCCGAAGATGGCGCTGCCGTTCGTCGTGAAGGCGCCGCGCGAAGGCTCCACCGTGGGCGTTTACATCGTGAAGCAGGAGGCGGAGCTCGACCAGGCGCTGCGCGACGCTGCCGGATATGATCAGCGGATTCTGATCGAGAAATTCATCCCGGCGCGCGAGCTGACGGTCGGCGTGCTCGGAGATCAGGCGCTGCCGATCATCGAGATCATCGCGAAGGAGGGCTTCTACGATTTCGCGGAGAAGTATCCGTTCCTGAAACCCGGCACCGGTGGTGGAGCACAGCACGTTTGCCCGGCGGCTTTATCCGCGGAGCGGACGTGGGAGATCCAGGAGCTGGCGCTGCGGGCATTCCGTGCGCTCGATCTGCAGGTCTATGGCCGCGTGGACGTGATGCTGCCGGCGGAAGGCGCGCCGACGGTGCTGGAGATCAACACGATTCCCGGCATGACCGAGACCAGCCTGCTGCCCGAAGCGGCCGCCGCGGCTGGCATCAGCTACCCGCCGCTGTGCGCGCGGATTATCGAGCTTTCGCAGGCGAGGAGGCGGAGAACAGCGTGAAGCGTGTCACCAAACCAGCACCGGTGCGCGCGAAAAATCAGCGCGTCTCGAACACGCGCCAGCGCCGCCAACAGCACCTGCTCGACGTGCGGGTGCGCTCACATCGGGCGGTGCAGCAACGCAACCACCGGCTCCTCGTCCTCACCTCGAAGCTGGTGCTGATCGCGCTCGTCTGCGGCGGGATCGTGTGGGGGGTGCGCGCCGGGGCGAAGACGCTGTTCTTCGAGAACCCGGATTACCGGCTCAGCAAGATCGATGTGAGCACCGACGGCACGTTGCAGCGGGAGCGCGTGCTGGAAGCGGCGGAGCTGCGCGAGGGAGTAAACATCTTCAGCGTCAATCTCGGCCAGGTGCACGATCGGTTGCAGCAGTTACCGCAGGTCGAGGAGGTGCGGGTGGTCCGCAACATGCCGGCGGAAATCGCAATTCAAATCGTGGAGCGGCGGCCGGTGGCGTGGATCACCGCCGAGAAGGAATTGTCAGGAATTTCCACGGATGGCGCGTTTTTGGTCGACGCGCGTGGCGTGCTCATGAAAGAAAAGAAGTTGTTGGCTGAATACCTCGGTCTGCCGGTGATCGTGGGCTGCACGGGCGAATCGCTCGAGGCCGGGAAAGTGGTCGCTTCTTTCGAAGGGAAGGCGGCGCTCGAGCTGCTGAAGCTGAGCACGCGGAGCTTCATGCAGACGCGCTTTCAGGTGCGGGAGATTGATCTCTCGAAAGGATATTGCCTGCTGGTGACGGACAAAAACCGGACGCAGGTGACGTTTGGTTTCGACGATCTGGAGACGCAACTGCAGCGGCTGGAGCAATTCCTGGTCTATGCGGACGATTCGAACC
>JACCZQ010000108.1 GCA_013695905.1 Chthoniobacterales bacterium | reverse complement strand
GTGCCGCTCGGCATCACCGCGCACCGGCGGGAGACCTCGATGGGATTCCTCCTCAGCCTGCTGGTGGCGTTTTTCTACTTCCTGTTCGTTATCGTCGCCGACACCCTTCGCTCGAATCCGCGAGTCTATCCGGAGCTGCTCGTCTGGTTCCCGAACGTGCTCTTCCTGGCGTTAGGCCTCTGGATGTTCCGCCGCCTCTCCCGCCAGTAAGTCCTGGCACCGGCCACCGCGCCAAGCCGCACGCCGCCGCACCTGTAGCTGCGGCGCTATGCGCCGCACGGGTCTGTGCGCTGCCACCAGAGTCTTCGAAGATTACCCGCAGCCTCTGTGCGGGTGAACTCCCGAGCCGCCCGCAAGCAGGTCATCCTGAGGCTCGCCACGGCGAGTCCGTCCTCTGGCGGACTGGCGAAGCACGCCGAAGGATCTCGCGCGGGGTGTGGCGGCACCGGGCGGTGGAAGAATGTCGTCGGCTCCGAATGTGAGATCCCTCATCGTCTGCGCGATTCGGGATGACACAGGAGCTGGTGAACGGTCCCTGGACCGCGGCGCCAATTCCAAGAACCCGAATGCGGGACATCAAAATCCCAAACGTGGGACAGCAGCCCGATCCAGGTGCTGCTGATTAGCTACGCAACAAACTGGGAAGCAACCACTTAAAGCTTTCCAAACCCCCGTGGCACGAGGAATGCAAAAGCACCCCATGCCATCATCGTTTTACAGCGAAACCTCAACCCGGGAACCACTCACATGCTCACTCGCTTCGCTTTTATCTCGCTCGCACTCGCCTTCACCGTCTCCAGCGCGTGGTCGCTGTCCGAAGAACGAGTAAACAAGGAATTCAACGCTCCCTCCGGTGGCAAACTCGTCGTCGACGTCAGCTTCGGCAGCATCGAACTCACCGGCGGCAATGACGACAAAGTCGTCCTGGAAGCTTACCGCAAGATCCACTCAAACGACGAACAGCGGGAGAAAGAATACTTCGCCCAATCGCCCATCGTCGTAACGCAGGAAGGCAACACCGTCACCGTCCGCTCGCGGCCGAACAAAGACACGCAGCGCTGGAATTGGTCGGGCAGCATCTCCATGGACGCCCGCTATACCGTGCGGGTGCCGAAAACCTTCAGCGCCGATCTTCGCACCAGCGGCGGCGCCGTCTCCGCGAACGGCCTCACCGGCGAAATCAAAGCCGACACCAGCGGCGGGAAGCTGAAGTTTGGACAACTCAAAGGCCGCCTCGATGCGCGCACCAGTGGCGGCAGCATCACCCTGGAAGGTTGCGACGGGCCGCAGAACATCGTCACCAGCGGCGGCGAGATCGACAGCCGCGGCGGCAGCGGCAACCTCGACGCCCGCACCTCCGGCGGCTCCATCGCCGTGCGCGGCTTCAGCGGAGATACCATCGTCAAAACCAGCGGCGGCGCGCTCTCCCTCCACGAGATCAAGGGCAGCATCACCGGCAAGACTTCCGCTGGTTCCATCAACGCCACCCTCGTCGATCCCGTCCCCGGCGACGTCCGCCTTGAGAGCTCCGCCGGCAGCATCAGCGTTGCCGTTCCGGCAAAAGCCGGCCTCGACGTCGAAGCGAAAACCAGCATGGGTCGCGTCCGCACCGAGATCCCGATGCTCGCCTCCCGCAGCGACGACGATCGGCTCTCCGGCACCTTGAACGGCGGCGGCAAGTCGCTCTACCTCCGCGCGAGTGTCGGCAGCATCAGCATCAAGCCCGCGTCGTCGAGCAACGCCTCCCGCTAAGCCGCGAAATTCCTGCGTCGGCCTAACGACTCAGCAAATCAGCAATCAGAATTCAGAAATCAGCAATCAATGAACGATCTCCGCTTCGCTTTCCGTCAGCTGCTGAAAGATCCGCGCTTCACCATCGTCGCCGTCCTCGCCCTCGCCATCGGCATTGGCGCCAACACCGCCATCTTCAGCGTCGTCAACGCCGTCCTCCTCAAGCCGCTCCCGTTCCCAAACCCGGAGCAGCTCGTCGCCGTCGGCTCGGCGGATGTGGGCGAGACGCCGGAGCCCGGCACGCTCAACTCCATGAGCTTCCCCGATTTCGCCGACCTGCGGGAGCAGAACACCACCTTTGAGCACATGGCGGTCTATCGCGACCGCAGCTTTGCCCTTGGCGGCGACACGGAAGCGCAGAGTCACCGCGGTGTCCTCGTCAGCAGCGGGTTTTTCGAAGCGCTCGGCACACAGCCAGCGCTGGGGCGCTCGTTCACCCTCGAGGAGGAAGGACCCAGCGGTGGCCCGAATGGATTGACGGTGATTCTCAGCAACAGCTTCTGGCAACAGCAGTTCAAAGGCGACCGCAACGTGCTCGGCACCACCATCCGTCTCGACGGGGAGCCGCACACCGTTGTCGGCGTCATGCCGGCGGGATTCCAGTTCCCAATCGTAACCGAGGCGCACGATCTTTACGTCACCACCGCACGCGACTCGCGGAAAGTGGATGAAGACGACGAGCCGCAGACCACCCAGCGTGGCAATCACTACCTGCAGGCGTTGGGGCGGCTGAAGCCCGGCGTCACTGTCGATCAGGGCCGTGCTGAGCTGAAGACCATCGCCGCTGCGCTCGAGAAACAATATCCGGACACGAACACCCGCTTCTCCGTCGCGGTGTTCCCGCTGCGCGAAGACCTCGTCGGCGACGTCTCCGGCGGGCTGTATGTGCTCTTCGGCGCCGTCGCCTGCGTGCTGCTGATCGCCAGCGCGAATGTCGCAAACCTGCTCCTCGCCCGTTCCACCGTGCGCGCGAAGGAGATCGCCGTCCGCGCCGCGCTCGGCGCCGGCCGCGGCCGCCTCGTGCGACAGCTTCTCACCGAAAGCCTGGTGCTATCGGCGCTCGGCGGTGCGCTGGGATTGATCATCGCCGCGTGGGGCACGGACGCCCTCGTCTCGTTAGTCCCGCAGAACATCCCGCGCGTCGCGAACATTCAACTCGATGCGTCCGTGCTCGGTTTCACCTTCCTGGTGGCGCTCAGTACCGGCGTGCTCTTCGGCCTCGCCCCCGCCTTGCAGGCATCGAAGCTCGACCTGCGCGAATCGCTGAACCAGAGTGGGCGCGGCAACGTCGGCGGCGGCCGCCATCGCTTGCGCAGCGGCCTGGTCATCGCCGAAGTCGCGTTAGCGCTGATCCTCCTCACCGGCGCCGGATTGCTTCTGCAAAGCTTCTCTCGCCTTAGTCGTGTCGATCCCGGCTTCCGCCCGGAGCGCACCTTTACCGCGTCCATTTCCCTGCCAGTGGCTGCTTACCCGCGCTCGGAGAACGTGGACCAATTCTATCGTGAACTGCTGCCGCGCATTAAAGGTCTGCCCGGCGTGCAGGCGGCGAGCACGATCTATCCGTTGCCCCTGAGCGGCAGCAACATGGCCACCTCGTTCGACATCGAGGAGGCGCCGGCGCCGAAGGGACAGCAACCGGATGCCGCCATCCGCATCGTGGGGCCGGAGGCGTTCAGTACGCTGGGTATTCCGCTGTTGCGGGGCCGCGTATTCCAAGACTCCGACAGTCGTGATTCGCAGCACGTCATGATCGTGAACCAGAAGTTCGTGGACAAGTTCTTCCCCGGCCAGGACGTGCTCGGTAAACGCCTCCAGCCCGGCATGAACACCGAGTCTGGCGATCCGCCGTTCCGCGAAATCATCGGCGTCGTTGGCAACATCAAAGGCCTCACGATGAGCGGCGATGTCGCTCCCGAAATGTATCTGCCGCACACGCAGACACTCATCGGCGTGGCGGTGCTGCTCGTCCGCACCGCCGCGGAAAATCCGGCCACGATCACCACGGCCGTGCGGGCGGAGCTCGCCCGCGCCGATGCGAATGTGCCGCTCACCCGCGTCCGCACGTTCGACGAATACGTCGCCCGCTCCCTCGCGCGTTCACGCTTCAACGCGACGCTGCTCAGCATCTTCGCCGGCGTGGCGCTGCTCCTCACCGCGATCGGCATCTACGGCGTCATGGCCTACTCAGTGGCGCAGCGGCGTCAGGAGATCGGCATCCGGCTGGCCCTCGGCGCGCAACGCGGAGACGTGCTCCGCCTGGTCGTCGGCAGCGGGATGAAACTGGCCGCGCTGGGTGTGCTGATCGGCATTACCGCCGCCTTTGCGCTCACACGGTTAATGGAGGCGCTGCTCTACGGCGTGAAGCCATTCGACGCCCTGACGATCGCGTCAGTCGCGGCCTTGCTCAGCCTGATCGCGCTCCTCGCCTGCTGGCTCCCCGCGCGCCGCGCCGTCAACGTGAACCCGCTCATCGCCTTGCGAGAACAATGATCGCGCTCCGGGTAGCGCACGCGTCTCACGTGCTGGCGACTGGCGTCCCGCCATCGCGAACTTTTGATGGACCGCGTTGCCGGCAGACACCGCGCGCGGAGAAAAGTTCGTTGCGGCGGGACGCCGCAACCAGCACGCGGGACGCGCGCGCTACCCAATCGCTGAGCACCCACCACGCCGCATGAACGACCTCCGCTACGCTATTCGTCAGCTGCGCAAATCGCCCGGCTTCACTGCCGTCGCGGTCCTGATGCTGGCGCTCGGAAGTGAACGCCATCGATCCGGCGATCTACCTCAGCGTCACAATCCTGCTGGCGCTCGCCGCCGCGATCGCCTGCTGGCTCCCCGCC
>JACCZQ010000101.1 GCA_013695905.1 Chthoniobacterales bacterium | reverse complement strand
AGCGTCTCCCGCACAATGTGACCTGCCGTGGCGGCGCTTTTATCCTCAGGTGTGTCGGTCATGATTTGAGAGGCGAGGCGTTCCCCGAGCTCATCGGCTAGAAAGGTCCCCAACAACTAACGTCGGAAAAAGAGCTGCGCGGGATCAACAAAATGGTTTCTCTACAACGTATACTGGTTTCTCTACACACAGGTTTACGGTAATTACTGGCGCTGGTTTCGATATTCCTCAATAATTTTACACGTGGGAGCGTAACGACCTGCATTTTCTATGGCGCAAATGTGACGTGGCGGATGCCGGTTGACGCGGTTGGCGCACAGGTGTTGCGCGAGCCGCGCGTGTTCACCGCCCGTTTCGAGCGTCTGCAGGACGAAGCGGAGCAGCCGATCCAGGACTGCGAAAGCTCCGTTTTTCATGGGTCGTTCCGGCAGATTTGAGCGAGCCGCGACGAATCCTCACCGCGCGCTCCGGATCCTCCGCGTGGGTGTAGCAGCGAATGCGGATCGGCTCCGCGCGAAACATTACGAGCCACATCGCAGCAGACTGCGCCTGCGCGCGCTACAAGTCGCGGGCAACTGGTCGCTCGTCCGACACCGAATCCCATCGGCGGCCTCACCACGAACGACCCTTCGACGAAACCTGCAACTCCGAAGACAGACTGCTGGGCGGTGCGGTGCTCCCTCGATGCCGATGGCTCGTGGGTGCAGACGCCCGCCAGATTAAAGCACAATCCGGACAGCCGGTGAGTGAAGCCTCGTTTTCGGCTGGATCGGACAGCAATAGGGGCGATCAACGCCTCAGATATCTCGCTGGTGGGAACGCAGTCAGGCGTCACATCGCCGTAACGAACACGGCCAGCGCGTGGCCCGGATGCGGCGCTTAATAAGAATGCAAAACGGCGGCTGAAGCTTTCGCTACAGCCGCCGTGGCGGGATTGTTGTGGCCGCTCGTCAGGCCGAGCGGCCCGGAAAGGACGTTCCGGTTAATCTTTGTACTTCACCGAGCAGCCGTAGGGCTTGGTGCTGGTGTTTTCCACCGGCTTGCCGGCCATTGAGTTGTCGAGCGCCACCTTGACGTAGTTTTCGGAGCTCTCGATGTCGGCGGCGTTTGCGGTGGCTTTGCTGTCGATGGCGCCTTGGTAAACGAGCTTGCCTTCCGGATCGATGACATACATGTGGGGCGTAGTCCTCGCGCCGTAGGCTTGGCCGACTTTGCCATCGTGATCGAGGAGGATCTTCGTCGCCTCCATGTTCCACTCGGCCATCGTTTTCTTCGCACTCTCGGGTGTCACGTGTCCCTGCTCGCCCTCCGCGGATGAGTTCATGGAGAGCCACACCACATCCTTGCCGGTGTATTCTTTCTGCAGCTTTTGCATGTTACCGCCCGCGTAGTGCTTCTTCACGAAGGGGCAACCTTCGTTGAACCATTCCAGGACGACATACTTGCCGCGATAATCGGCGAGGTTGTGCGTCTTGCCTTCGGTATCCGTCAAGGTGAAGGCCGGGGCTTCGCTGCCGACTTTGACTTCGTCCGCGATGGCGAAGGAGGCGGCGACACAGGTGAGGGCAGTGAGGAGGAGTTTTGTTTTCATGATTCGTTAGTTATTCGGCTGCGAGCTGCGGCGAGACGCTTTCCAAGTGTTGAAGCACAATGTTTCTAGTGAGCAATTCCGGCAGGATCACGGGCTCAGCCGATTTCCCGCCGGGGTAGAGCACATACAATGGGACACCCGGCCGGCCGAATTGTTTCAAAATTTTCGTGATGACCGGGTCGCCGTTCGTCCAGTCGGCCAGGAGCCGCACGACGCCGCGGCGGTCGAATGCCTCCTGCACGGCGGCCGTATCCAAGACGGTGGCTTTGTTGAACTTGCAGGTGACACACCAGGCGGCGGTGAAATCGATGAAGACCGGGCGGCCCTGCGCCAGCTCGGCCTCCAGCCGCGCGGGAGTGAAGGGGTGCCAGCCGCTGGGGAGGGTGGCGGAAGTGGTGGTGGCGAGGCTGGTCTGCGCAAATTTGTCGCCGATGAACCACGCGCCGCTGCCGAGCACGAGCGCGAGCATGAGCACAAGGACGACCGCGCGGGTCCGACCGCTGGCCGTAGGGGTGAGGAACGCGCCTTTCATCCAGCAGGCGATGCTCACCACGAGCAGGAAGCACGAGGTCCACATTACCGCCTCGAGCCCGCGCTCAGCGCCGAGGACGTAGAGGAGGAACAGGAGCGTGGCGAGAAGCAGAAAGCCCATGAACTGCTTCACCCGCTCCATCCAGGCGCCAGGCTTCGGCAGGAAGCGCAACCACGCCGGCTGGGCCGCGAGCAGGAGGTAAGGCGCTCCCATTCCGGCCGCGATGGCGAGGAACATCACCATGATCAGCCAACCTGATTGAGTAAAGGCGAAGCCGAGGGCGGTGCCGAGAAATGGCGCCGTGCATGGCGTCGCGAGAATGGTGGCGAACACCCCCTGGAAAAAGGAGCCGAGATCCCCTTCCCGCTGCGTCCAGGCGATCAACCCGCTGCTGGCGCCCTGCGGCAGCATGATTTCGAAAACGCCGAACAAGTTCAACGCGAAGACCAGCACCACCACGCTCATGCCGAGGACGAAATAGGGGTTGGTAAACTGGAACGCCCAGGTGATCTCCCGCCCCGCGTTTTTCAACAGGATCAGCAGCAGAGCGAGACCGACAAACCAGACAAAAATTCCCGCCACAAAGGACAGACCGCTGCGGAATATCTTCTTCCTGCTGTCGCCGGCATGCCGCACAAACCCGAAGATTTTCAGCGAGATCACCGGCAGCACGCACGGCATCAGGTTGAGGATCAGGCCTCCGATGAACCCGAAGACAAGGAATTGCAGAATGGTGCGAGCATCCGCGCGCGGCTGCACTGCCGCTGCCATCGGGGCCGTTGGCTCCGAGTCGAGCATCCAGCCGACGCGGTCGGCGCCGTCAGCGGTTTGGCCGAACGTCACCACACCGGCCATCGAGGCGAGGCTGGGGGCCGCCGTCTCCAGCGGAATGCGGACAATGACGCCATCGGCCTCGCGTTGCATGGCGGGATGGCCGATCACCACTCCTTCGCCGGGCCATGGGTGGAACTCGACGACCGGGTGATTCGCCAGCACCGCGCTGCGCACCCGCAGGATCAGCTCCGCTCCCTCACGGGACCAGTTCGCCGTCGCTACATTGTCCGCCGGCCACGCCTGTGGGAGCATGCGTTCGAACCGCGAGAAGAGCTCCTCATGGGCGGGCGCGGCGGTTTCATCGACCGGCAGATCGAGCCGCACTGTCGCACCGCCCGGGATGCAAATTTTCTCGCAGACCAACCAATTCGCCTCGGCGGAAAGCTGCACCGTGGAGCCGGTGAACGACGCCGGTGGCGTGATCTCCTGACGCAGCAACACCTCATCGTAGTAGCCGTAAACGTGAATATCACCGGGTTCGATGAGCTTCAACGGGATGGGCCATTGGATTTCGCCGACGCTCCAGCCGGGCGGCAGCTTCCACTCGATCTCCGTGGGAATGCCGGCATCGCCCGAGTATTTCCAATAGATGTGCCAGTGCGGCGCCATCCGGAGCAGCACACCGACGGTGAACGGTTTCCCTGGAGTGACGGCGGTGGTATTCGCCAGCAGCTCCGCCTGCACCAGTTCGCGTCCCTCGTGGAGCTGCGCCTGCGCCTTGTCCGGGGAGAGGAGGCAGAGCCACACCGCGCAGAGGAGCGAGAAGGTGGGCGCGATGGTCCGGCTAAACACGCAGATGCTTACCATTAGGGCGGCAGTGCGGCAATGGGATGGCGCCGCGCGATGGCCCGCCCCCTGCTGTGGAGAACGCGATGCGAACGTTCCTAACGCTGGTGGTGTTGATGGCAGGCGTCGGTGCGACGCTGAAGTATCGTGAGTCGCAGAAGCAGGTCGCCGCTGTGGCGGTGCAGCCCGCCTCCCCAGCCGCTGCACCAGGAAAGCATTGGCCGAAGCAGGCGCTCGATCGCGCCGCCGAGGTCAAAAGCCAGCTGAGGAAAGAACGCGCCGAAGGCGAGACCGAGCCGTAGAAACTGCGCGATCCATGCCGCGGGTGCGGAGCGGAGCCCCTATTTCACGGAGGCGCCGAGCTTCGCGCGGACGGCGGCTTTGAAGTCGCTGCTGCGCAACGCCGGGCCGTGGCTGGCGTCATCGGCTTGCGAATGTCCGCCCCCGGTCAGCACGGCATTGGCGTCTTTCCCGAGTTCGGCCACATCGCTGACCGCGTGGCCGTGATTATCCATGATCAAATCGGCGCCGGTTTGCGGATCCTTCTGGACCCGGAAACGGCCGTGCATGATCCCCACCAGCGGGATGAACTGGGTGCCGTTGTTTTCCACGAAAAGAATGTCGCGATCGCCCACCTTGAATTTCGGCGAGTCCGTCACTTCCATGGTGGTGTCATCGACGGTGCCGCCGAGCATCCGCACGGTGTAAGTCTCGCCGGGATTCCCCTTCAGCGTGTCGTCCACCTTGAAAGTGACAAAGCTGACAATGCGTCGCTGTCCGCCTTCGCCGATCCATTCCGACTTCACCCCGGTGACAGTGCCCTGGAAGATCAGCTCTGCCTGACCGACGAGCTGGTCGAAAGTCGGTGGAATGACGGTGGTGGCGCGAGTGGTCGTGACCAGCGCGAGGCCGCAGAGGGCGAGGAGAAGCAGGCGGGCAGTTTTCATAGGTCGAGGGGGTGGTGAGTGGAGGAAGGGCGTGGTTGGCTGCTGAGGAGCCGCTCGGAATATTTACACCAATTTACGCGAAAATTCCAACGGGTGAGTGTCGATCACGGTTCGAGATCAAAAAGTTGAACGAGACCGACGCCGGTCCCACCATCGACGCCGCGCACGATCGCGGTGTAGCTGCCCGGAGCCAGTGTCACGACGACCGCGCTTTCGAGGGGATGATCGGGCGGCACCGTGCTGGCGACGATTTCACTCTTCTGAGGGCTGCTGCCCCAGTCGTCATTGGACGCGATGATGGTGCCGGAGCTGTTGTACATCTCCAACGTGGGGTTCGCGATGGCACCGGCGAGGCTCCCGGATAACGACGGGCCGAGGGCGCGCACGATGACCCGCTTCGACGCAGTGCCGGTGACAATGAATCCGCCGATGAGAACGTCATCCCCCACGCCGATGCGGCCGCGGGTGGAGAGGTTCACGAGCCGCGCGTCGCCGGTGTCGAGCCGATAGCCTTCCACCATCGCGACGCCCTGGGTCTGCCCCTGGCCGCGGACGATGGCGGTGTAGGCGCCGGGGTTCAGCGTCGCGATCAACGCGGACTCTAATTGATGGCTCGGCTGCACGCCGCTCGCGGTGATCTCCGCCGCCTGCACACCCGACTGCCAGTCGTCATTGTGCGCCACGAGGTTGCCGCTGCTGTTATAAAGCTCCAGGATTGGATCGCTCATCGCTCCGGAGACTCCGGCGGCGGTCAGCGAAGGCCCGATGGCGCGTAGAATCACTTTCTTCGGGGCGCCTCCCTGGATAATGAACCCGCCGATGAGCACATCGTCGCCCACGCCCACTTTCATCCGGGTGGAAATGTTCGCCAGGTGGCTGGCCGCGACAGGCGCTGGCGTTGGCGCTGGCGTTGGCGTTGGCGTTGGCGTTGGTGTCGGCGAAGGGGGTGGTGGCGCCGCCGGCTGGCCATAGATCGCCTGAATCCCAGCGATATCGTCTGCCGCGAGCTCTTCGCGATTGCTGACCATCGCATTCATGATCGCGGAGACGCCTTCGAAGTGGTTCAGACCGAGTGCGTGGCCGATTTCGTGGAGGAAAACCCGACGAATGTCCGCGATCACAAACCCGTTCCCACCGAAGATGAGGTCGCCGCGGTAGGAATTAAACGACATTGCACTATTAAAGAGCACATCGGCTTCGAGGAGGTTCGAGCCTTGCATGATGTAATAAGTGACCGCGAGCGTGCCGTTGCCGAAGGACTGGCCGAAAACGCTCGAGGAGAAGACGACAGAATTCACCCGGTCGCCCGTGGAAGCGCCGCCGCTGGAATTGACTCCACGCAGCTGGATGCGACCCATATTTGCATTCCACGTGTCCAGAGCCGGCGTGACCGCCGCATTCCAGGAGGTGCTGCCATCGGTCAATGACAAGAGCGAGTTGCCGAGATTCAGCTGGAAAGTAACGGTCCCAGAAGGCCAGCTTTTCCCGGTGAGCGAGTATGCGGAGGCCGTCGCAGAAGTCCCGAATGCTGCCGCTGCGGCCAGCATGGTGAGGCCGAAACGGAGGACGCGGGAGAACGTGCGTCGATGGGGAAAGGGAACGCGGCTGATCATAATCTCCATAAGAGCACAAAGCGTGCGCGGGCCGGTGCGGTTCCGCTGTTTGCGGAAAATCGAGATACCTCGTGAGTAGTAACCGCAGCCAGCATTAAAAAATGCGATTGCGCTGGGGCTGCAGGACGGCGCTGTAAAGGGGAAGTGAGCGATGGCTCAAATCAGGGGACTACGAAGATCTGCTGCGTGTACGGATCCTTCGCTTTATCGCCGGATTTGTAGCCGGTGACATCCACGAGGCCACCC
>JACCZQ010000077.1 GCA_013695905.1 Chthoniobacterales bacterium | reverse complement strand
GCGTTGGGCCGTGCGGCTGCGCATCCTCATCACAAAACGCGCTGCTCCTTCACCGCCTCGGCGACATCGGAGAGAATCGTGAGCCTCCCGCCGTAGGTGGTCTGCAGTAGCTCTGGGGTGAAGACTTCACTCGTGGGGCCGAATGCCACCAGGCGCATGTTCAGCAGCATGAGCATGTCGAAATATTGGCGGGCGGTGGGGAGATCGTGATGCACGACGAGCATGGTTTTGCCCTTCTCGCGCAGCTCGTGCAGGAGCGTGATGATGGCGGACTCGGTGGCGGCATCGACGCCGGAGAACGGCTCGTCCATGAAATAGAGGTCGCTCTCCTGTGCGAGCGCACGGGCCAGGAAGACGCGCTGCTGTTGGCCGCCGGAAAGGTTGGAGATCTGGCGATTCGCGTAGGGCAGCATGTGCACTTTCTCCAGGCAGGCGCGGGCGATCTCGCGGTCTTCTTTTTTCGGGCGTTTCATCAGGCCGAGGCGCCCGTAGCGGCCCATCAGCACCACGTCCATGACGCTGACGGGGAAATCCCAATCGACCGATTCCCGCTGCGGGACGTAGCCGATGCGTTGCAGGCTTTTCTTGAAGGGCTGGCCGAAAACTTTCACCCAGCCGCTGCTGATCGGCACCAGGCCCATGACGGCTTTGATGAGGGTGGATTTGCCGGCGCCGTTCGGGCCGACGATGCCGATGAGTTTTCCCTGCGGCACCTCGAGGTCGATGCCCCAGAGGACCGGCTTCTTGTGGTAGGCGACGGTGAGATCGTGGATCTCGAGGGCGGGTGTGGTGTCGTCCATGCTTAGAAGCGGCAGGAAAGGCCGATAAATGGGTTGATGTCATCCGCCGCCCGGGTGACGCCGACGTTCACACCGCCATCCAGCTGGATATCGTCGGTGAGCCCGTAGGTCAGTCCGAGACCGACGATCCCGACCCACGCGCTGCCTTTTTCGGCTCTGATCGAGCTGAAGAACTCCGCGTAACCGGCCAGCTCTCCGACGATGCCATGGCTCACCGTGATCGAATTGATAAACTCGGCGTGATAGCGGCGGCCGGAGCGGTTGAGGTCCACTTCGGTCATCAACCCCAGCTGCCATTCGGCTGGCAATTGCACCGCGAGCGGCAGGATCAGACCGCCTTCGACGGCGCCGTTACCGAGAGCGCCGGTGGCGGTCGGAAATTTCACGAAGGGCAGCAATCCGAAGGCGGTTCGGCCGCCGTCATTTCCCCACAGGTTGATCTTCACGCGTGTAACGATGTCGCCGAAGCCGGTCGTGGCCATGGTCCGTCCCCGGCTGTCCGATTCGCGCAGGTGATTGATGGTCGGTATGATCAGCTGGAAATCGACATTGTTCAGCAGTCCAACTTTCAGGTTTGTGTTCGCGAAGGACCAGCTCTGGACGGTTGTGCCACGGGAGGCGTCATAGGTGAAATTCGCGAGATCGGCTTCGATTTGGAAATGACCTGCATCGACCGTAAAAGGGCTCTCGGTTTTGTCCGGTCGATCGGTGCTGAGGGCGCGCATCAGCTCCGGCGGAGTCGGGTTAAACAGGTGAAACCCGTATTTCGCCGTCGAATCGATGACGGTGAGCCCGACCTGGTGTCGCTGCTCCTCCTCGAAGTTGCGGCCGCGGGCGGTGGAGGAGCAGGCCAGCGCGAGCGCCAGCAGCAGGCAAAGGTGACCGCGTCGCGCTCTCACTTCAGCGCCTCCACGATGGTGGTGAGGTTGTGCTTGATCATGCCTTCGTAGGTGCCGAGGTCGTAGCCGTTCTCGATTTCTCCCGCGCGCCCCATGGCGTCGGAGAAGATTTCGCCGCCGATTTTTACGCCGGTGTCTTTGCTGATTCGCTCGATGGTGTTGTGCGGCACACTCGACTCCACGAAGACGGCTTTGATGCCTTTTTCTTTGATGAAATCGGAGAGCTTCGCCATGTCGGCGAGGCCGGCTTCGGAGACGGTGGAGATGCCCTGCAGACCGACAACCTGGAAGCCGTAGGCGCGGCCGAAGTAGTTGTAGGCGTCGTGGCTGGTGACGAGGATGCGGCGCTCGGGCGGGAGCTCACTGGCTTTGGCCAGGGCCCAGTGGTGCAGCTCGTCCATGCGGGCGCGCGCGGCGGCGGCGTGCTGCTGGTAGTGTTCTGCACCGGCGGGATCGGCTTCGGTGAGCGCATGGACGACGGAGTCGAGACAAAGCTTCCAGAGCGGCACGTCGAACCAGACGTGCGGGTCGGGGTGACCTTCGAATTCCGGCGGCGCCATGAGTCGATCCTTCGGGACGCTGTCGGTGACGGCATGGACGCGTTTGGTGCGGGCGAGGTTGGTGAAGACTTCCTGCATTTTTCCTTCGAGGAGCAGGCCGGAGTAGAAGATGAGGTCGGCGCGCTGGAGTTTGCTCACATCGGAGGCGGCGGCTTTGTAGAGGTGCGGATCGACGCCGGGACCCATCAAGGCTTCCACCGCGACACGATCACCGCCGACGCTGCGGACGAGGTCGGCGACCATCGTGGTGGTGGTGGTGACGCGGAGCTGGCCCTCGCGGGCGGCATCGGGCGAGGCGGGGCCGGAGCAGCCGAGGGCGGTGCACAGCAGGGCGAGGAACAGGAGGGGTTTGAACATTGCTCGTGGAAGAAAACTTAGGCGAGGCTAACATTGTTTTGCTGCTCTGCAAGCTGCTTTGGTGGGCGCTTCCGTCACCCCCTCCGGGGGTTTGGGTTTGTCGTGGTCCGCAATCCCGGAGCTCCGCTGCGCTTCGCTCCGGGCTTCATTCCGTCGTGCCTCCGGCACTTTGAGTGGGGACAGGTGAACCGTGAACCGTGAACCGTGAACCGTGAACCGTGAACCGTGAACCGTGAACCCTGAAAGCGAGCGCTGCTTCATGCGTGCCATCGGTTCACGAGGCGCTTAGGCTCGGGCCGATGAAGGCGTTGCTGCTGACGAATGAATACCCGCCGCACGTTTACGGCGGGGCAGGAGTGCACGTG
>JACCZQ010000068.1 GCA_013695905.1 Chthoniobacterales bacterium | reverse complement strand
GTCCCGACGTTGTGTAATCGATGACGCTCTTCACATCAGCCGCGTACTTCCGGCCGGCATCGGCGTCGTCGCGTCCCCACGCGCCGCGATACGGATCGGGCGTGATCGCATGATGAACGCCGAAGCTTTGTGGGACATTGAACTTCCAGGTGCTGTGGGCGGTGAGACCCATGCCCGAGGAGTTGCCGCCATGATACGCATTGCGTAGCGCGAGCATGTCGTAATTGCCGGTGTAGGCGCGGGCCATCAACATCGCGAGGTCGTTCGCTTCCGACCCTGAATTCACGAAGTAACAGACCTTCAGATCACCCGGCATCTTCGAGGCGAGCTTCTCCGCATACGCGCCGACATTTGGGTGCAAATAGATCGTCGTGGAGTGCTGCAGCAGCTCGTTCTGTTTCCGCGCCGCCTCGACCACATCAGGATGGCAATGGCCGACGCTGATCGTGACGATCCCGCCGAGGGCATCGAGATACCGCCGGCCCTGATCGTCCCAGAGGTATTGCATCTTCCCCTCCACGAACATGATCGGCTTCTTGTAGTAGAGGAAGATGCCGGGATTCAGGAATTGTTTCCGCGTGGCGAGCACCTCCTCGGCGGACGGGCCGGAGTATTTCTGCGGTTGATGATCGAAGGGGGGTAGTTCAGGTGTCGACATGTTAAAAAGCAGAATACAGTAGCCTCAGCTTATCAGCGGTAGCAGGAACGTCGACCCGTTCAATGGACGCTTGCTCGCGGCTTACGCTCGATCGGGTTGAGCCAACGAACGGGCGGAAAGCGATCGAAGTCCCGGTCGGTGGAATGCACGACGGCGCCGTATTCCTCAGCATGAGCGGCGATCAAGGCATCGGTGGATAAATTTCCGCCCAAGCCCGCGGCGCGCAGCAGCGAGAAGAACCGATTGAGCGTGCTGGTGCGAGGGTGCAGCAGCTGCACATGGCTCCGCGCCAGCCACCCATCCACGGCGCTCTGCGCCTCCTCGATGGTGAACGGCTGCTCCATCAGCACCGGATGCGTCGTGAGGCGCACGAAGGCAAGCACCACCACCCAGGGAAGACCGACCGGTTCATCACCGGAGAGGCACTTCTCCCACCATTGACGCGCCGCCTTGTGCGAAGGCACCGACGTGTCGTAGGCGTAGATCAGGAGATTAGCGTCCGGCACGATCATGCTCAGCGCGGACGTTTCGCCGCGGTCCCTTCCGCTTCAAGCTGGTCATACAGCTGGTTCAGGCTCATCTGGCGGTAAACAGCCTTCAACCCCAAAGCCCGTGGCCGAATCCGAACTCGCGCTGCGCCTGGTCGCTTCTCCGTCGCAGCCAGACCACGTGCGATTGTCTCTTCGAGAACCTCGCGGACAGCTCGCCCGGATTTCCCGGCGCGTCTCCGCACTTCCGCGAGCAACGCATCATTGATGCTCAATGTCGTTCTCATAGAGGCATCATTGCACCAACGGCGGGCGCCGACAAGGTCCGCGTCATGAATCGCGCGTTCTGACGCGAGTGACTCGCATCCCGATCCAATAGACAGCAAGTGCGACTCCGAAGCCAATGAACCACGCGTAACTGTAAAGGCTCATGAGGAATGAACCGACCGCAGCAGAATCGAGCGCGCCGATGGTGCCGAGGAATCCCGGCACGCTCGGTAGAATTCCGAGCAGCAGGGCGAGGAGCGCGATCAGATTGAAGCCGCCGCTGTAGGTGTATTCGCCGTGACGTTCGTAGAGATCGTGCGCGTTCAGCTGCGTGCGTCGGATGAGGAAGTAGTCGCAAATCAGAATGCCGCCGATCGGCCCCAGCAGCGCGGAGTACCCGATCAGCCAGGTGAAGATGTAACCGGTAGGATCGGCGACGAGTTTCCAAGGCATCATCAGAATCCCGATGATCCCCGTAATCACACCACCCGCGCCCCGGCTGATGTGTCGCGGCGCGAGATTCGAGAAGGAGATCGCCGGCGCCACGACGTTCGCCGCGAGATTCGTAGTGAGCGTTGCCAGCGTCAGCGCGAACATCGACACGAGCATCAAACCGACGCTGTCGAACCGCGACATCAGCTCGATCGGGTCCCATATTGTCTCCCCGAAAATCACGACGGTGGCGCTCGTCACCGCCACGCCGATGAACGCATAGAACGGCATCGTGGTATTCAGCCCCAGCGCCTGGCCGATCATCTGATCCTTCTGGCTTTTCGCGTGACGGCTGAAGTCCGGGATGTTGAGCGAGAGTGTCGCCCAGAAGCCCACCATGCCGGTCAGACCGGGAACGAAGAAACGCCAGAATTCACCCGCGGTTTCGAAGCGCGACGGTTGCGTCAGCATCGGTCCGAAGCCACCAGCTTTGTTGTAGGCCCAGACGAGCAGCGCCACGCCGATGAGCAGCAGGAGCGGCGCGCCCCAATCTTCCACGTGCCGGATCGTCTCCATCCCACGCCAGAAGATCCAGACGTTCAGCGCCCAGAAAACGAGGAAGCAAACCAGCTGCGCCGCGTTGATCCCGAGAAAGCCGAGCAACGGCGTCGCGCCGAGTCCTGGCCACGCCACGAGCGCGAGTTTATAGATCGCCCAACCGCCGATCCACGTTTGAATTCCAAACCAGCCACAAGCCACAATCGCGCGGAGAATCGCCGGGACATTTGCGCCGAGCACGCCGAACGAGGCGCGGGCGAAGACCGGAAAGCTGATGCCGTACTTCGTCCCGGCGTGGGCATTCAGCACCATCGGGATCAGCACGATCAAATTGCCGAGAAAGACGGTCAGGACCGCCTGCCACCAGTTCATGCCGCCGCTGATCAGACTTGAAGCCAGCATGTAAGTGGGGATGCAGACACTCATCCCCACCCAGAGCGCGGCGATGTTCCACATCGACCAGGTCCGCGCCGACTCCGGAATCGGCGCGAGGTCTTCGTTCGTCAGGCCGTTCGCTGGAAGCGCTTCTCTCTGGTCGCTCATCGGCACGCGCACCGGTGGAGGGTTCTCTTAGCCACGGATGAACACGGATGAAACACGGATCAGGAGAATCGGCCTACCTCTTATCCGTGTTTCATCCGTGTCAATCCGTGGCTAAAAATGATTCGGCTCGCGCTGCAGGAAGCGCCCGCGACCGAACTCGCCCGTGAACTGCCCCTCCCGCGCCGCGACCTTCCCACGCACGGTGACGACATGAGCCCGTCCCTCGACCTCCATCCCTTCGAAGGAATTGTAATCGAGGTTCATGCAATGCGTCTTCGCCGAGATCGTGCCGCGATACTCAGGATCGTACACCACCAAGTCCGCATCGCTCCCGAGCTGGATCGCTCCTTTCCGCGGGAATAACCCGAAGATCTTCGCCGCGTTCGTGCTCGCCGTGGCGATGAACTGCTGCAGGTCGATGCGACCGCGTTTCACGCCATGCGTGAAGTAAAGATCCACCCGATTCTCCAGCGACGGAATCCCGTTCGGAATGCGCGTGAAATCACCCTCGCCCATTCGCTTCTGCGTCTCGAAATCAAACGGCGCGTGATCCGTCGCCAGCGTCGCGATCAAACCCTGCCGCAAACCATTCCAGAGGAACGGCTGGTTCTCCTTATCGCGCAGCGGCGGCGACATCACATTCTTCGCCCCTTCGAAGTTCGGCTTCTCTGCGTCAGTGCGATCGAGCAGCAGATATTGGATCAGTGTTTCAATCCAGACATTCACCCCCCGCTGCGCGCCGAGCAGCGCCTGCCGCACCGCTTCCTCGCAGCTGGTGTGGACGGTGTAAACGTGCGCACCCGTCATTTCCGCGAACGTCATCAGGTGGTGCACACCCTCCGCTTCCACGATCGGCGGCCGGCTCCAATAGTGATACTCCGGCCCCGTCTTCCCCTCCGCGAGCAGCTTCTTCTGCAGCTCCAGCACGAGGTCCGCATTCTCACAATGCGCCGTCGTGATCACCCCGAGCCGCTTCGCGAGTTCCAGCGTCTTGTAAAGCTCCTCGTCCGTAACCCCGAACGCCCCCTTGTAAGCGAGGAACACCTTGAAGCTGCTCAGCCCCCGCTTCACGATCTCGATGAAATCGCGCTCCGCCTCCTCGTCGTATCGCGTCACGCCCATGTGAAACGTGAAGTCGCAGGCACTGTTCCCGCGCGCCTTCCCGAGCCACAACTCGAACGCCTCCAGCGGGCGATCACCGCGCCCGGGGCAGATCATCTCAATGAACGTCGTGGTGCCGCCGACCAGCGCCGCGCGGCTCGCGGTCTCGTGATTATCCTTCGCCGCCGTCCCCATGAACGGCAGATAAATGTGCACGTGCGGATCGATGAATCCCGGGAACACATACTTCCCGGAGGCATCGATCACCTCATCGGCCTGCGCCTCGATGTTGCGATCGATCCGAGTGATCGTCTCGTCCTCGCAATAGATGTCGGCCACGTACTGCTCACCCGCAGTCACGATTTCGCCGCCTTTGATCAGCAGACTCATTGCTAAAGCGCGGTCGGCTGGAAGGTCCGAAGATCGCTGAAATAATGTCGTAAGTATCCGCGATCCGCGGTCAGCAAACCATCTGCCTGATGGAGCGCGTGCGCGCCGATCAGAAAATCCGGTACAAGGCTACTCCGCGGGCCACCGGAGCGGCGATACCGCGAGTACATCTCGCCCGCCACGAACGCACTACGCGGGGCGATGGAATCATAGCGAATACCCAGGCCATCGAGCCGCGACAGGAAGGTGTCTGAATCCGGCATGAAGGGAGCAACCTCTGCAAAAACCACGTCGCAAACGAGCAATTGCTCTCTGCGCGCATGCGAAAGGATAAGATTGAACCACCGCTCGCTATCTGCCTCGCCCTTGAAGAGCGCGATCAGCCCTGAGCTATCGATTGCGAGCGACATCGGGTGGCAACTCGACCGGCCCTCGGAGCCACTCGATCCATTCCTCCGTGGTTTTCCCCGCCAGCGCTTCCTTGGCACAACCAATCACCTCGCGTGCTGCCGCTTCGTCGATCACGCGATGGGCCTTCAAAAATGCAGCGTCTTCATCGAATTCGAGCACCTGCCCCGGTTTAAGTCTTAGACGCGTGCGGATTTCCACCGGGATCGTGATCTGGCCTTTGCTTGTGATCGTTGCAAGAGCCATGTCAGATAGTAGGACATTCAGGTAAGGCAATCAAGTAAGGAGCTACTTCTCCGCCCAGATGCTGCCTTCGCCGTAGCTGAACCAGCGACTCGTCGTCACTTTCAGCTGCGTGAAAAACTGCACACCCTCGCGCCCTTGCATGTGCAGGTCGCCAAAGAACGAATCGTCCCAGCCGTTGAATGGGAACCACGCCATCGACGCGGGCACGCCAATGTTGATGCCGACCATGCCCGCCTTGATGCGGTGCTTGAACTCACGTGCGGCTTTCCCCGAGCGGGTGAAAATCGAGGCACCGTTGCCGAACGGAGAGCCGTTCACCATCTCGATCGCGGAATCGAGATCCTCCATCCGCATCACGTTTAGCACCGGGCCGAAGATCTCCTCGTTCGCGACAGTCATGCCGCTGCGAACTTCATCGAGAATCGTCGCGCCGAGGAAAAACCCGTCGCCGGTCTTCACCGCGCCGCGACCGTCGGCAAGCACCTTCGCGCCTTCCTTTTCGCCGGCGCCGATCAGCTCCATCACGCGATCGCGATGCTGCCGCGTGATCACCGGGCCCATGTTCGGCTGCTCATCGCGATCCGTCGGTCCGACTTTGATCGCGCGCGCGGCGTTGACGAGCGCCGGCAACACTTCTGTCGCCGCGGCGCCAATGACCACAGCCGTCGAACTCGCCATGCAGCGTTCGCCCGCGCAACCAAATGCCCCCTCCACCACGCCGCGGGTGGAGTTCTCCACATCCGCATCCGGCATGAGGAAAACAAAGTTCTTCGCGCCGCCGTTCGCCTGCACCCGCTTGTTCCGGCTGGTGCCGGTTTCGTAGATGTATTTCGCGATCGGCGTGGAGCCGACAAAGGAGATCGCGCGCACTTTTGGGTGCGTGAGCAGCGCGTCCACACACTCGCGGCCGCCGTGCACGATGTTGAACACACCCTTCGGCAGCCCCGCCTGCTCCAGCAGCCGCGCGATTTTGATCGCGGTGAGCGGCACCTTCTCGCTCGGCTTGAGCACGAACGTGTTCCCGCAGACGATCGCCACCGGATACATCCAGAGCGGCACCATCGCGGGGAAGTTGAACGGCGTAATGCCGACACAGACCCCGAGCGGCTGCCGAATCGCTTCGCAATCAATCCCGCGCGCGATGTTCTCGATCGTCTCGCCCATGAGCAGCGACGGAATTCCGCAGGCGAACTCCACCATCTCGATGCCGCGCCGCACGTCGCCGCGCGATTCGATGAGCGTCTTGCCGTGCTCGCGTGTGTTGCAGCGCACCAGCTCCTCGAAGTTCTCTTCGAGCAACATCTTGAACCGGAAGAACACCCGCGCCCGCTCGACCGGCGGCGTTTCCCACCAGCCGGGGTAAGCAGCGGCGGCGGCTTCGACGGCGGCGTTTACGTGCTCCGCGCTGCAGGCCGGAGCTTCAGCGATGACTTCGCCGGTTGACGGATTGTGCACGGGAAAACCCGGCCCGCCGTCGATCTCCTGCCATTCGCCGCCGATGAACACGGGACAAGGTTCCAGCGCCGCTGAGCCGTTGGTGCCGCGGGTGATGTGTTCGGTAGGTAGGGTGGCGGACATATTTTGATCTCTCCTTAATCGCGGCGCTGAAAATCCCAAATCCCAGGTTCCAAATCCCAAGGAAGTTCCAAGCTCCAAATCCCAAGACGCCGCTCGTGGTTCATTTGCGGCAGATGCTGGCGAAACCCTTGGTGGGCGCAGCTCATTTCCGGTAAATGCTCGCGAAGATCAGATGCAGTTTTTTCGCTTCTTGAAATAATTTCCGCGCTGCTGGCGCGAGCGCTGGTTCAGATGCGGCGATCATGCGGAGGAAGAACGCCACGCTGCAGTACCAGCCTCCGAATAGCTCGCCCGTCCGTTTGCACCGACCGCCGCTTTTGGAGCTTGGGACTTGGGACTTCCTTGGGATTTGGGGCTTGGAACTTCATTTCCGGTAAATGCTGGCAAAGATCAGGTGCAGCTCTCGCGCTTCCTGGAATAGCTTCCGCGCTTCTGTCGCGAGGGTCGGCTCCGATGCGGCGATCATTCGGAGGAAGAACTTCGTCTCCTTCGCTTCCTTGACACACCGGCCGATCGTGTTGCGGAAATCCTTCTTCGAAACACGCTCGTCAGCCTCGCAATAATTTGCACCCACGCTCGTGCCGCAGCCGACCAACTGATCGATCAACCGGTTGTTCGTCGGATTGCGCGGAATCTTTTTCGAGAACCGAACGACAGCTTCACCGAACTGAGCGGTGCGCTCCTCCAGCTCAAAAGGCCGCTCCGAACTAGACAATGCGCCGCTTGGGGCTTGGGATTTGGAACTTGGGATTTGGGATTCCCCTCCCTCCTCCGGCACCTCCTGCAAACGCCACGCCGCAGTACCAGCCTCCGAATAGCTCGCCCGGCCGTTCGCGCGGACCGCCGCCTTTGGAACTTGGGATTTGGAACTTCCTTGGGATTTGGGATTTGGAGCTTGGGATTTGATAGCCTTGGATTTCAATTCCTCGCCAGATCATTCGACTGCTTCACAAACTCATCCCCGCTCCACTGATCGTCCGCTTTCACCACCTTCTTCTCTTCGGCGGCCGCAGCTTGCGAGGCTTTCCGCTTGGTTTGCATCCGCACCAGTTCCGCGTGCGTGGTGAAGTAATCGAGACTCTTCCCTTTAAAATCGGAGAGCGTCTCGAAGTTGTGCTTCTCCATGAACTGGAGCAGCTCGTCGCACATCTGTCTCACGTGCGCGTAGCCGAATTTCATCACGCCGGTGCAGACCTGCACCGTGTCGGAACCGAGGAGGATGAACTCCGCCGCGTCGCGACCAGTCTCCACGCCGCCGATGCCGGAGAGCGAACGTCCCGGGAATTCCGAGCGGATCATCGTCGCGATCTCCATCACCATGCGGAGCGCGATCGGTTTCACCGCGCGGCACGAGTAACCGCCGGGCGTGGTGTAACCCTCCACCGTCGGCTCCGGCCGGAGCGTGTCGAGATTCACGCCCATCACACTGCGGATCGTGTTGATCGCGGCCAATCCCTGACAGCCGGCGCGCAATGAGGCGCGGCTCGGGTCCTGGATACGCGTCACGTTTGGCGTCATCTTCGCCCAGACCGGCTTCTTCGCCGCGCTCATCACCCAGCCGCAGACTTCTTCGAGAATCTCCGGCACCTGGCCCATCGCCGCGCCCATCTTTCGCTCCGGCAATCCATGCGGGCAGGAGAAATTACACTCGAACGCATCGACGCCCGCATCCTGACAGCGCTCGACAATTTCCACCCACGCATCCTTCGAGAACTCCTCCATGATCGAGGCGATGAGAATTCCCTCCGGATACGCGTCTTTGATCTTCTTGAACTCTTCGATCCAAATCGAAAACTTGCGGTCGCTGATCAGCTCGATGTTTTCCCAGCCGATCACTTCCTTCCCGTCGTTCGCGTAGAGCTTCGCGTAGCGCGGGGTGACGTTCACCACCTTGCTCGCATCGAGGCTAACGGTCTTTGCAATCACCGCGCCCCAGCCTTCTTTGAACGCCTTGTTGATGACGTTCATGTTCGTTCCCGGAGGGCCGGAGCCGATCACGAAGGGGTTGGGAAGTTTCAGGCCATCAACGGTAGTAGCTAGAGTGGGCATGGTAGTTTTGTCTGTTAGGGAAACGTCCCTTTTTACCGAACCGCAGCGGCCGAACACGAGCCAAATGTTTATCGTGTCACCGATCTTAGCTGCTGCGGCCGCGACCATTCGTCGATCGTTTGGCGCAGCAGCTGCAGCCGACCTGAACGCATTCGGAGATTCTGCTGCAGCTCGCACTCGACCCGCCGCCGGAGGCCGCCACCTGCACCTGATCGTGCAAAATCCCAGGCGTCGTCATTCCGCGCCTGCCGCAGACTGTCTTCCAATGCGAACAGGGCCCGCTCCAGTTCCCCGAGCAGCGCACGCATTTGTGAGACGCTTGTCTGCTCGCTGAACCGCTCCGATTTGATATCGCTGAGCGCCAGCAGGATCTCCAGCTGCGCGATATCGGTCGCCGCATACGCCTCCTGCACCTCATGCCAGAGCGCCGATACCGCCACGTTTCCATCGGCGCGCAGATCCGGATGCAGCCGCCGCACCAGCAATCGATAAAGCTCCTTCACCCGCGCATCGACCGAATCCTCCGTCGGCCAATCCTCTTCTTCGTCACGCGCGCGTCGCTCCACTTCCGCCTTCCGGAAATTCTGCGTTCGCGGCATTTCCGGTGGAGCACTGCGGAACATGTGCGTCTTGAAAGCCTCGAACGTGGTCGAGTACGCCTCGTCATCGAGCTTGTCCGGATTAGTGCCCATGAATTTCTGCACCCAATCCTGAAACAGCGCCTCCTGCTCAAACTCGCTCAGCTTCCGTTCCGCACCTGCTTCCTCGCGACGGCGCGGCTTCGGCTCCTCCCCGGCCGCCGCCGGATTTTCTCGGCGAAACAGCACCCGCTGATAAGCGCTGTGCGCATCATAGAACCCGCGCCGCATCTCCATCTCCACCTCATGCACCAGCGTCTCGTGGTCGCGGATCTGCACCTCCACATCGCGCAGTTCGCTGAGTAGCGGCCCGAACTCCCGCGCCCGCCAGCGGACAAAGCCCGGCTTATCCTCCCGCTCGAAGCGATGCCAGGCGGAGCGCGCCACCTCCAGCCGCCCCATCGCCGCGGAGCAATCAGCACCGGCCCCCGCGCGCATCGGGCTCTGATCGATCAACACCAACACACCGGTCCAGCGCTCCCTCGCCTCCCTTTCGCTAACGCTCTGCTCGCCCACCATCGGGCAACTGTATGCAGTCGTGCCGCTGACGAAAGGTTCAAGCGTCCGGATGAATAGCCGACCGCCGTCGATCGGGGCACCCTCAGGATCGCGCTTCGAAGAAATGCTGACTATAAGCATCGGTTATCAAGGAATGCAGAGAGCTTAAGTCGCCGCTCGTCTATCGCGCTGATCCCCTCTTCGCGTCGGAGTTCGGCGCGCTGGCGGTGCAGTTCTACTCGCTGCGGCGCTGCTTCGCGCACTACCTGCACATGGCCTACGGCAACTGGCGCGACTACCTGCGGGTTCGCGACGAAGTGAGTCTGAAGAAGTATCTCTACGTTTTCCGTCCGCTGCTCGCGTGCCGCTGGATCGAGCGCCAGCTCGGCCAGGTGCCGATGCTCTTCGCGCAACTCGTGGAGAGCGTGCTCGACGAAGCCGACGTGCGCGCCGCGCTCGCTGAACTCGTCGCGCGCAAGCAAGCCGGCGACGAGATGGCCGTCGCGCCGCCGGTAGAAGCGCTCAGGCGCTTCATCGAGGCCGAACGGCCGAGGCTCGAAGCGCTCAACGAGCCAGATGATGCCGCCGGCGAAGTGGAGGAGCTGAACGGCTTCTTCCGCCGCTACGCGCTCGCTGCCTGAGAAGAGGCACTAGTGGGGATTCGTCTCCGTCGGGGCGATGTGGCCTCGTAGGCTACCGGCCTCCCGACAAGTCTCTGAGCAATATAGACAGAGCACTGAAATCTGCAGGAGACAGTTGTTTCGGGTTCTCCCGGTAACACATCACCGCATTCTCTGCGGCAGTGAGTGCTTGTTGTCGATACGCAGCCTGCGGCGAGAGAATGACTGCCATCGAGAACCATAGCAAAGCACTGCGTTCGTGCCGTTCGGTTGCCTTGTTGAGCAAAAAGTATCCGAGCATTCCATTGCCTTGCAACGCGAGCAACTGCGCACGTTTGCTGACTCCGACGATTTCCCAACCGGGAACTTCTCCCAGCCGCTCGCTGACAGAAATAGCTTCATCCATCTGATTAAGATCGACATGTGTTTGGACGAGAAAATAGAGGACGTCGCCATCAAACGGCTTCCTCTTTAGGACTTCAGTGAGCGCAACGATCTGTTCAGACGGGTTCTTTCGAATGCTGTGGCAGAGCGAAAGATTGAACCAAGCCCGAGTATCTAAGGGCTCGATGGATACGAGTTTCTTCAAAATCGTTTCAGCTTTGGCGGACTCGTTTGCAGGGAGGAAACACTCCGACGCGATTTTCAATACGCTGACTTTCTCAGGACGCCAGAAGAGAGCCAGATCGCATAAATTCTTCGCGGCCACCATGTCTCCGTCCATCATGTGAAGTTGCGCCAACTGGAACATCGCCCCTGTGTTCTCTGGCTCAATCAACACGGCCTTTCCAAACGCACCCTTGGCCTCATCAAACCGCTGCAATCTCGCCAGAATAGCGCCGAGATTGTTCCAAGGTGCAGTTCGCGATGAATCGATGCTCAATGAACGCTGTGTAGCTTCGAGCGCCTCTTCACAGCGATTCAACCCAATTAACACCCTCCCCAGCTCGGTGTGGATTCTGCACTCGTTCGGCCAACGGCGGGCCATTTCGCGGAGTTTATTTACAGCCTGCTCCGGCTTTCCAGTGCCGCCAAGTGACATCGCCAAGGCATACTCTGCGTCGAAGTTCGCTCCGAGTGGCTGTTCCTCTGCGGGGATTGGGATGCGTTGTCTTCGGCAGAACGCTGACAGTGCTTCGATTAGTTCGTCAAAAGATTGGAACCTTCGCTCACGGTCCTTCTCCAGACACTTTCCGCAGATCTCCATCAAGGGGACATCAACGGCGCGAATTGGGTGCCGCAGGTGCGCAATTGCCCAAGCGACCGTGTGTCCGTGCGTCGTTTCAGCTCGTTCATCAGGGGCCACCGGATACACCCCGCCTGAGAGCAATAGGTAGAGCACTACGCCAAAGCTGTAGATGTCCGCACGGCAATCCACTGATGAGGAGTTTAAAACTGCTCAGGGGCCATGAATGGTGGTGTTCCGCAGATTGCCCCCGCGCTCGTTAGACCAGCACGTTGAAAAGAGGACTCAACCAATCCGAAGCCATCACCACCGACGGTCTTTGCTAAACCAAAATCTGTGATCTTTAACCGTCCATGGCCGTCGATCAGCAGATTGTCAGGCTTGATGTCGCGGTGTGTGCTCAAACCAAAGGCAACAGCGTGCCTCATTCCGAAGCAAAATTGAGCGATCCACTCAACCTGCCGTTGGAGCGGAATCGTCCGGTTGGAGGTGTCGAGCACTGCCCGAATCATGGACAGATCAACGGGAGCGACTGGCGCTTGTTGCGGCGATAGACGCGGAAGTCGGAGTCGAGGGTGAAGACCGGGGCGTCGGGCCAGAGTTCGGA
>JACCZQ010000062.1 GCA_013695905.1 Chthoniobacterales bacterium | reverse complement strand
CACTGGAATCCAGCTGCCGTTCCCCTCACGATCTGGAAATGCCACTGCGGCCTGGCGTTTCTGCATCCTGTCCCAGAGCCGCACCAGCTGCCGGACCAGGGCGAGTGGTGGTCCCGCGCCCGGCGCCAACGCCGCCGCCGCGGCGCCTTCAAGGAGGCGTGGAAAACCTTTCGCCACTCCATCATCGGCAGTGGCAAAGACCGGCTCCTGCGCAGTACGCGCAAAGCCGCACCCGCGGGGCGTTTCCTCGATGTCGGCTGCGGCGCGGGCGAGATGTTCGAGCTGGCGGCGCCATATTATGAGCCGGTGGGCCTGGAGCCATCCCCGATCGCAGCCGCGCTCGTGCGCGAGCAAGGCTTCGCGGTCGCGGAGGAGACACTCGAGCAGACGACACTGCCACCGGGATCCTTCGACGTGATCCTCCTCGACTCCGTCATCGAGCATGTCGCCAGCCCGCGTGCTGCTCTCGAGAAGGTGCACAGCCTGCTCGCACCGGGGGGCGTGGTGGTGCTGCTCACACCGAAGTTCGAGGGGCCGAGCTGTCGGCTGCACGGCCGGGAATGGAACGGTTTCCGCCATGGCTACCACACCTATCTTTTCAGCGGCCGCACCCTGGGCCGTTATCTCGAAGAGACCGGCTTCGAGGTGCTGCGCCACCCACGGCGCGATCGCATGCTCGACGACATCCTGATCCTCTGGGGCAGGAAGAAATCGCCGACCACTCGTTAGGCGAACGCCCTTCCCGGCGTCCCCTAATTCCCGCAGCAGTTCTCACGCTGCGCGCGAGTTAACCAAATTGTCACATCGGCGCCATCCGATCGTCACAATGCGCTTCTACTCTCCGGCTCGAAACAACCCTGATCCCTTAACCACAGCCGCACAAAACAAGCCCAATGTTTATTCCAAGATTCATCCTCATCGCCCTTGCCGGCCTGCTTGCCTTCAGCCCTCTCGCGCTGCAGGCGCAGGAAGCGGGCGCCTTGCTCGACCTGCTCGTCCGCAAAGGCATCGTCACTGACCAGGAAGCGGAAGAGATCCGCACCGAACTCACCAAAGATTTCGCCGCCACCCCAGCCGGCAAAATGAAACTCTCCACGCCCATCACCGAACTGGAGCTCTACGGTGATCTCCGGGCTCGCTACGAAATCCGGCAGGGCGAGAGCGGCCCTCCCGGCACCCTGGCCAATCGTGGCGACACCCTGCAGCGGAATCGACATCGTTACCGCCTGCGCCTCGGCATCCGCGGCACCTTGATGGATGACTGGTTCTTTGGCCTGCGCCTCGAGCCGAGCACCAGCAACCGCTCGTCGAACGTCACCTTCGGCGACGACGCCGGCCCCTTCGGCAAGGGTAACGACTCCATCAACGTGGGGCAGGCCTACATCGGCTACCGCGGCATCCGTGGTCTCACCCTCACCGCGGGCAAGATGCCCATTCCCTTCGTCACCACCTCGATGGTATGGGACGGCGACCTGAATCCTGAAGGTCTGGCGCAGCAATACAAGCGCACCGTCGCCATTCCGCGCGGCGGTGAAGCAGGCCCGCTGAACGTCGACCTCTTCGCAAACTTCGGACAGTTCGTCTACGACGACACCAATCCTGAAAATCCGATCGGGCCGGCGCCCGGCGGCATTCCCAATACCGACGCTTACCTGCTCGGCTGGCAGGTGGGCGCAAAGTTCAACTTTACGAAGGACATGTACTTCCAGATGGCGCCGACCATCTATAACTACACCGGCACCGGCGACAGCTTCTTCACCCACTACTCCGGTGAACCAAGCTTCCGCCGCGGCACCACCACTGTGGTGCGAAACCAGACGGGCGTGAACAGTCTCCTCGTCTTCAACATGCCCGCTGAATTCGGGTTCAAGATCGGTGAGCTGCCGGCGCGCGTGTTCAGTGACTTCGCCGTCAATCTCGACGCTGAAGATCGCGCCCAGGCCGCTGGTCGTCCGGACAAAGGCGACGAGCGCTACGCCTATCAGGTGGGCGCCAGCATCGGCCGTATCCGGGCGAAGAAGGATTGGCAGCTCGCCGCCTTCTGGCAACACACCGAGCAATACGCGCTCGATCCTAACCTGGTGGACTCCGACCTCTTCGACAGCCGCGTCAACATGGAAGGCTTCGTCATTCAGGCCGGCTACGCCCTCAGCGACGCGGTCACCTTCAACCTCACCTACGCTAACGCGCGGCAGATTGATCTCGGCCTCGGCACCGGCGGCGTCGGCGACATCGGCGTTAATCCGCTCCGCAAGTATCAGCTCTTCCAGGCTGACCTGAACCTGAGATTCTAATTAACCCACAACTAAGACTCCCAACATCTACATTATGAAACTAAAACACCTGGCACTCACCGCAGCCCTGGCGCTGCTCACCACCCACGCTCACGCTGAGCGGCTCGTCATCAAAGGCTCCGACACCCTCGGCGCCAAGCTCGTGCCGCAGCTGGCCGAGCAATTCAAGTCACAGAACCCCGGCACCACCTTCGACATCGCGGCCGAAGGCTCCACCACCGGCCTTTCCGCCATCATCGATGGAACGGCGCAGATCGGCATGTCGAGCCGGCGCGCGAAGCCGGCGGAGGTCGGCACCGCATCAGGTAAAGGCGTGAACATGAAACCGACGATCGTCGCCTACGACGGCATGGCCGTGATTGTGAACGCAAAGAACCCGATCAACGCCATGACGCGGAAGCAGGTGGAGCAAATCTTCACCGGCGACGTGACCGACTGGAGCGCCGTCGGCGGCACCGGGGGGAAGATCTCCGTTTACACCCGGAATACCTCCTCCGGGACCTACTCGGACTGGAAAGAGCTCGCGATGAAGAAGCGGGACTACTCCGGCGCGTCGCAGAAGATGGCCGGTAACGAGCAGATCGCCGCCGAAGTGGCAAAGAACGCGAACGGCATCGGCTACGTCGGCATGGCTTACATGAACGCCGGTGGTGTAAAGGTGATCCCGATCGATGGGACAAAGCCTTCAAACCAGACGGTTCAGAACAAGACCTACCCTTACGCACGCCCGACCTTCTACTACACCAACGGTGACCCTGGTGGAGTCGCGAAGCAGTTTGTCGATTTCACCCTCAGCTCTGCCGGTCAGAAGATCGTGGACCGCGTCGGGTTCGTGCCGATCAAGTAAGTTTCTTCAGAAACTGGTTAGGTCATAGAGCCCGTCGGACGAAAGTCCGGCGGGCTTTTTTCTTTAAGAGGCTGTCCTAAAAGTCTGTCATTCTGAGCGAAGCGAAGAATCTCTGACCTGGCATCTGGAGGTGTGCGAGAGGGGGAAAGGTGAGAGATGTTTCGCTCCGCTCAACATGACAGTTGCAAAGGGGACTTGTGAGAAGCCCGGGCCGGAACCCATCGCTGCTCTCGCTGGGAGCGCTCCGCTCGCGCAGCTGTGAGCCGCGAGCACGTCCAAGTGCCGGAGGCACGACGGATTAAAGCCCGGAGCGCAGCGCAGCGAAGCTCCGGGGCTGCGCGATCGGAGAGAGCCAAACCCCCGGAGGGGGTGACGGAGCGCACAGGGAGTGGGCGCACTACAGCTGCTGCGGCTTCGTTCCGTCGCCCCCCTTCGGAGGCTTGGCCACGGTGGTTGATCGGGGCACCCGGAGTTCCGCTGGGCGCTCCACTCCGGGCTTTATTCCGTCGCTCCTGCGGAGCTTCTGAAAGGACGCTGCTGCGCGCGCCGTGCCGCCATTTCTAAGCTTAGCTTAGAAGCCGTCTAAAAGGTCTGTCATTCTGCGCGAAGCGAAGACTCTCCGACCTGGCTTCTCGACGGGTGCGAGAGGGGGAAAGCCAGAGATGTTTCGCTACGCTCAACATGACAATTCGCCCAGGCCACTTTTTAGACGCCCTCTCAAGAGC
>JACCZQ010000187.1 GCA_013695905.1 Chthoniobacterales bacterium | reverse complement strand
CGTCCAGAGTGCTTCGCTATCGCGCCAGTGGGAAGTCTGCGCCCAGGCAGTGACGGCGAGCGCCACCAGCACAACAGTGGCGGAGCCGGCGACGACGACGCGCCTGATTCGGAAGCGGCTCAAAATTTCCGCGGCTGTCCAAACAACGGCGATCAAAAGACCAATGTGCGGCAGGTATGTGTAGCGATCGGCCCACGCCTGCGAGCCAACCTGCACCACGCCGATCACCGGCACGAGCATGCCGACAAACCAGAACCAACCGGTCGCGAGATACGGCCGTGTTCTCCAGCAGATGATCGCGAGTGCGGTGATCCCGAGCAACAGGACAGCTGCCGCCGCGATCTGCCACACCGGCGCCTCGCCCGCCGTATGCGGATAGAACGGCGCGAGATTCGCCGGCCAGAAGAGCTGCCGAATGTAAGTGGCGTAGGCGAGGATTGCGTTTGTCACACGCATGCCGAGCGGCATCGCCTCGGCCTGCAAGCCGCCGTGTTTCTGCACAAGAAGCGTCACGGCGGACACAGCAGCAGAGAGCGCGAGCAGCGGCAGCTTTTCGAGGAGGCACGTCCGCAAAGCGCGGTCACGCCAGCTCTGCACCGCCTCGAAGCGACGGAGCGGCCAACGATCGAGCAGCAGCAGCACGAACGGCAGCGTGACGAGCATCGACTTCGACAGCAGGCCGAGCGTGAACACCAGCAGCACGAGCGCGTAGCGCCGCACGGAGGGCTGGCGCACGTAGCGCAGGTACGCGCCGAGCGTCAGTATGAACAGAAGACCGCTGAGCACGTCCTTCCGCTCGGAGATCCACGCGACTGATTCGACGCGCAGCGGGTGAATCGCGAAGACAGCCGCGACCAGCGCGCTCCGCCAGAACGCGCCGGTCATTAGGCGCAGCACGAGGAACAACGCCACGGCCGCGGCGCTCTGCAGCAGCACATTTGTGAAGTGATGTCCGCCCGCGTTCGCGCCGAAGAGCTGCCATTCCGCGAGGTGCGACAACGTGGTGAGCGGATGCCAGTTCCGCGCATGCGGTTCGGTGAAGCTCCACTTCACTGCCTGCCAGGTCACGCCGGAGGTGATTTGCGGGTTGTCGTAGACGTAGATGTTGTCGTCGTAATCGACGAAGCCATGCCACAGCGTCTGGCCGAAGACGCCCCAGACGAGCGCGACGAGGGCGAGACAGATTGCAGCAGTGGTGGCTGCGTTCGGATGATGTCTCGGCGCGCCCATAGGTATCGGTTCGGCAGGCAAGCTTCACCGCGTGGGCACGGGCGCCGCGGCCAGGCCCAGCCGCGCGAGGCGAAACTGCAGCGCCGTCGCCAAACACCCGAAGCCGTAGCGCACGCTGCGGCGAAAATTAATGGAGGAGGCTTCCGGCTGGTAGTTCGCCGGGCGAGTGATCTTGCCGATCGGTTCGCTTAACCAGAGCACCTGCGCGAGCACCTGATTGTCGAAGACGAAATCATCGGAGTTATTCTCAAGCGGCAACCGCTCCAGCAGCCGCCGCGAAAACGCGCGGTAACCGGTGTGATATTCCGAGAGCTTCGCGCCGAACATGATGTTGTCGAAGAACGTGAGGACGCGATTCGCGATGTACTTCCAGACCGGCATCCCGCCGCGCAGGGCTCCGCCGCCGAGGATGCGGGAGCCGAGCACGCACGGATACAACCCGCTGCTGACCATCGCCGCCATCGCGGGGATCAGTTGCGGCGTGTATTGATAATCCGGGTGGAGCATGATGACGATGTCGGCTCCGGCGGCGAGCGCGAGGCGGTAGCAGGTCTTCTGGTTGCCGCCGTCGCCGCGGTTCCTCGGATGCACCTCGACCTGCACGCGCTCGAGCGTGCGGGCAATGGCGACAGTTTCGTCGTTGCTGGCGTCTTCGACCATGATGATGAGGTCGACGATGCCTTGCGCCATGACTTTGTCGTACGTCTGGCGCAGGGTGCGCGCGGCGTTGCAGGCCGGCATGACGACGATGATGCGTTGGCCGTTTAGCATTGGGGTTGGCTTGGCAGCGGGGATCTCGGGCGTGGCGAACGTCCCCAGATGTTTTCGGCGGGGCGCCAAAAACAGCCCCGAAAGCTTTCGGGGCGCTCCCCGGAGGAAGAAGCGCGCGGCGTCGGCGGTAGGTGGTAGTTCATCGCGGTCACGGCGCTGCTGAGAGGCTGAACAACAACACTACCTCCGCTTCGGCTTCAGCTTCGGCTTTTGCTGCGGGCGCATCAGTTCAACCCCGAGCCACACCAGGGCGAGCGCGAACAAACCCAAGAAGAGCAGCACCACCGCGTAGCGGCCGGCATCCATGGCTGCGGCGGTGATTCCTCCGACGCCCGCTGTAGCGATCGCGGAGGCGAACACCATCACCGGGCCAGGCGAGGCGAGGCCGGCGTGCTGCAGGCCGAGAGCGAGGACGATACCGCCGATGAGAAACGACAGGAGCAGCGGCAGCAGGAAACGAATGCCTTCGGTCTGGAGCAGCATCATGGACCGGTGCATGTTTTCGGCGGCGACGCCGTCAGCTGTCATGGAGTAGGCGGCGAGGTGGAAAATGGCGTCAGCGCACATGCCCATAGCGCCGATGAGCAGCAACGCGCCACCGACGAAGACGCGCCGCTGCGCCTGCGCGAGTGGCAGCCGCGCGATCAGCAACACCGCCGGCACGAAAGCGACGGAAGAGATGATCTGCACGATTAGCGAGAGGAACACGGAGCCGCGATGTTCCCGCACGACCTCCTGGATACGAGCGGCGTCATTCGTGCCGGCATCCGGCATGAACAGCCACGCCAGCCAGAATGTCACCGCCGCGAAAATGAGAATGGCACCTGCGCTTTTGCGGGTGCGGCTCACAGCGGGCGCGGCGGCGGTCATGACGCTGCACTCGCGCAGAGTGATGGGTGATCAGTGGATGGTGCCATTCACCAGTCACGTAGCACCATTCACTACACCTCCTGCCGCTGCGGCATGAACATCGTAAGACACTTGCAGGCGCCGCCGGCTTTCAGGAATTCGCACATCTGCAAGGTGTGGCAGGTGTAGCCACGCTCGGTCAGCTGCGCGACGAGGTTCGGTGCGCCGGCGGGCATGACGATGTCTTTGTCGAGCACGACGGAATTGCAGCAGAAGACCTGCGCTTCTTCCGCGGAGACATCGATAATGTTCGGGAGCCGGTCGCGGATGGCGCGCTGTCCATATTCGTCGAAGGCCTCCGGGAACCAGTAGCCGCTCTCGGCCGGCAGCGGGCAGAAGCAGGTGTCGATGTGATAGAAGCGGGGGTCCACCAGTTCGACGGAGATGACGAGGCAGCTGAAGATGTCGGCGACGGCGCGATGGGCCTGGATATCGGTGCGGAATTTGTAGCCGCAGAAGAGTGCGTCGCCGCCGAAGAGCGCGTCGCCCTCGCCTTCGAAGTAGAGATCCGGCGGCAGCCAGACGACTTCGTAGCCTTTCTCCTCCATGAACTGCGCGAAGAACGCCGCTTCGCCGGAACGTTCCTGGTGCCGGAAATTACTCGGGATGAAACGGCGGCCGACGGCGAGGCCGGCATTCGCGGTGAAGACCATGTCGGGCAGCTTCGGCTGCGGCGTGATGAGCGACACATTCGCCTGCAGGCTGCAAAGCTTCTCGTAGAGGCCGCGCCATTGCGCCTGCACCATCGGCGTGTCGGCGCCGCGGGCGCGGCTCATCCACGGGTTGATCTCGTATTGGATGCTGTAGTGATCGGGCGGGCAGAGGAGCAGGTCGCGCATGGCTCGATTATTTGGAGCCGGCGCTGCCGTTCGCGGCGGTGCTGAGATTGGTCAGCAACTCGCGCAGGAAGAGCTCGATATCGGTGACGAGCCCCAGCGCCTGAAAGTTCCGCGGATCGGTCAGCTTACTCACGGCCGCGGGATTGATGTCCACGCAGAGCGTCTTCACGGTGGCGGGCAGCAGGCTCGCTGTGGCCATGGAGTGGAGCATGGTTCCCATCATCAAGGCGACGGTGACGCCTTCGAGCGCGGCGCGCATCGCTTTCTGCGCTTCGACGGTGTCGGTGATCACTTCCGGCAGCGGTCCGTCATCGCGGATGGAGCCGGCGAGGACCACCTTCACCTTCCGTTGCACGCAGGCGTGCATGATGCCTTTCTGCAGCAACCCGGAATCGACGGCCGCAGCGATGCCGCCCGCGCGGCGGATGGCGTTGATCGCGCGCAGCTGATTCTCGTGGCCACGATCAGCGGCCGCTCCGCGATGGAGATCGACGCCGAGGTAGGTGCCGAAGAGCGCGTGCTCGATGTCGTGCACGGCGAGGCCGTTGCCGGCGAACAGCACATCGACGTGGCCGGCGTTGATGAGGTTCTCGAGGTGCTCGGACGCGCCGGTATGCACGACCGGCGGCCCGGCGACGAGCAACGTCTTGCCACCATCCGCGCGGGCGCGGGTGAACTCCCGAGCCATCTGGCGAATGGCGGCGCTCTTCGGCTGTTCGGAGGAGAGGCTCGTCGCCATGAATTCGAATTCATCGGTGCGGGAGGTGGAGCGCTGCACCGGCACGACGCGGATGCCTTTCTGCCCGACGACGACTTGTGTGCCGTTCCGGACTTCATGAAAACGGACGGCTGTGGCGGTTTTGCCGGCGGGATCAACGGCGATGCCGCAGTCCATGATCGCGGGCTGCACCTCCACCTCTTCGCCGTCGAGGCAGATGACCGTCCGCTGATTTGTGGTGACGTAGAAGTCGTCGGGGAAAACGCCGTCGGAGGGCGCGGCGGCGAGCTGCACCGCGGCTTTCTCGAGGACCTCGGCGCCGTGCTGCCGGAGGCGGAGGAGGGTGTCGTTGAGGGTTTCCTCCGCGGGGGAAGAGACTTCGATCCGGGCATAGCTTTGATCGACGCGGTTCTGGCCGATCTTGATCTCGTCGATTTTGAAATTCGCCCCGCGGGTCAGGATTTCATCCAGCACCTTGGGGAGAATCAGCGAATCAATGATGTGGCCACGCAGTTCTACAGTCTCAGAAAACATCGCCGCCACCGTAGCCCAAGGCGGGAGAGGGTGCCACCACCGCCGACCGAAACAGCCGGGTCGGGAGCGGCGTTCGTTTCTCAACATGAGGAGCTTGCAAGTATGGCAGAGAAACCGAGTGCGCGTGGCCCGTCCGCCGGCGAAAAGGCGCAGAAGGCGCTGGGGAAGAAATTGAATCGGCCGGCCAAGCCGCCGCCGACGATGCCGGGCAAAAAGGCGGAGAAGAACGAGCCGCTGGCGCGGCGCGTCACGGACGAAGTCGATGACCTCTGACCCGCTTTCGGCGATGCAGGGGAAGATCGCCTCGGAGTTGTCGCGCCGGCCGGAATGTTTCATCACGCACCCGACGGAGGTGCGCATCCTGCAGCGGTTCGATGCCGGGCAGCTGACGGACTTTGCGAACCAGAACGGCTGGCGTGTCGTGCGCCGCCTCGGCGGGCGGCAGTGGCAATTCTATAACGACACGACCGAGCGGCTGCTGAACGAGACGGGGACCACGCCGGCTGCGGGTATTTAGCATCGTTCCGGCCGGTTCTTGGGCTGGGAAAGCACAACCCGCGCTTGCCACAGGCAAGCGGCTACAGCACGACGACGCGCTTACCCCGCTGACGTGAAGAAGCCGGTGAGCGGGCTGGTGGCGCTGGCCGTCGCCCGCGCTTCGGCGAGGCCGATCTCCCGCGCTTCGCGGCCGGCTTCGACGGCTTTGCGGAAGGCTTGTGCCATTCTGCTCGGATCGGATGCGATGGCGATGGCGGTGTTCACCAGCACGGCGTCGGCGCCCATTTCCATCGCTTCCGCGGCTTGGCTCGGGGCGCCGAGGCCAGCGTCCACCACGACGGGAACGGTGGCTTGTTCGATGATGATCTCGATCTGCGCGCGCGTTTCGATGCCGCGGTTGCTGCCGATCGGGGAGCCGAGCGGCATGACGGTGGCGGTGCCAATATCCTGCAGCCGTTTCGCCAGCACGGGATCGGCGTTGATATAAGGAAGGACCACAAATCCTTCCTTCACCAGAATCTCTGCCGCCGCGAACGTCTCCACCGGATCGGGGAGCAGGTAACGCGGGTCCGGGTGAATCTCCAGCTTGACCCAATTCGGCAAGCCGGCGGTGACCGCCAGCCGCGCGAGGCGGACGGCTTCGGTGGCGTTGCGCGCGCCGCTCGTGTTCGGAAGCAGCAGGTAGCGTTTTGGGTCGATGAACTCGAGGATGTTCGCGTACGGATCGGCTTTGCCGGTGAGGTCAGCGCGGCGGAGCGCCACCGTCACGATTTCCGTGCCGCTCGCCTCCAGCGCGTCGCTCATCAGTTCGTTCGAGGCGAACTTCCCGGTGCCAAGCAGCAGCCGCGAGGTGAACTCGCGGTCGGCGATCTTCAGCCTGGCTGGCTTGTCGGACATCGAGGGAGTGTATCACAACTGCACGTCGCTCGAAATCCGGCGCGCGAGCAAGCCTTCCGGGGAGCGCACGGCTCCAGCCGTGCTGGTGATCGCATTCTGCGATCACGAACTT
>JACCZQ010000048.1 GCA_013695905.1 Chthoniobacterales bacterium | reverse complement strand
GAGTAATTTTTTCATGATGCCTCTCTATAATGAAACGTCGCGCAAGTCCTTGCCGCGTGTAGTGCGCGGGAGCAAACTTACAGGACAATGGACTACCTTGGGAAGGCCAGACGTGTGCTGGACTGCGAAATTTCTGAGCTGCAGCGGCTGCGCGACCGGCTCGGGGAGGAATTTTCCCGGGCCATTGAGCTGATCAAGGGCGCAGTGGAAGCGCGTGGGAAGGTGGTGGTGCTCGGCGTCGGGAAGTCGGGTCAGATCGGAAAAAAAATCGCGGCGACGCTGACCAGCACCGGCTCGCCGGCGGTGGTGCTGAATTCGCTCAACGCATTGCATGGCGATCTCGGGATGGTCTCCGACGGCGATGTGGTGCTGGCGCTGAGCGCGAGCGGAGAGACTGAGGAGCTGCTCCGGATTCTGCCGGCGCTGGCGCGGTTTCAGGTGCGGATGATTGCGATTTGTGGTGATGTAAATTCTACGCTGGCGAAGAACTGCGAGATTCTTCTCGATGTGAATATCGAGCAGGAGGCGTGTCCGTTGAACCTGGCACCGACGTCGAGCACGACGGTGATGCTGGCGCTGGGCGATGCGATCGCGATGGTGCTGCTGGAGGCGCGCGGTTTTCAGAAGGAGGATTTCGCGCGGTTTCATCCGGCGGGGATGATCGGACGCAGTCTGCTGCTGCGCGTGCACCAGATCATGCGGCCGCGGGAGGCGCTGGCGGTGGTGGGGCCGGAGACGGGGATCCACGCTGTGCTGAAAGCGATGACCGAAGTGCGCGCCGGCGCGGCGGTGGTGGCGGACGGCGACGGGAAGCTGCTCGGGATTTTCACGCATGGCGATTTCGCGCGTTATTTTCAAACCGATCCGCGCGTGGGCGACCGCATGGTGGCAGACCTGATGACGCTGAACCCGGTGACGGTGCAACAGGATCGGCTGGCGGTGGAGGTGTTGAACCTGCTGGAGCGACACCGCATCGACGATCTCGTGGTGGTGGACGAGCAGCACGTGCCGGTGGGCATCGTGGATTCGCAGGATCTGACGAAGCTGAAGCTGCTGTAGCTACTTTTTCTGCCGCTTCGCCGGCCGTAAATCTTCGAGCCTGGTGACGTGCAGGATAGACAGTTCGGCCATGTCGTGGCCGCTCCCATTCCGTTTCGGCATCCCAATGAACAGGCGGCCGCCCCAAACCCACGCGAACTCCGGATGCGGCACATCGTAGTGAGCGCCATCTGACACGAAGATCCGGAACGGCTCGAACGGTCTGCTGTTCAGCTTTTGACGGAGTCGGGCCGCGGTGATCACAGTTCCTAGAGTAACACTGAGCCGCGATCGAGCCAAGTCTCCGCGACTTGCGGAACGCACGAGTCTCGCCTATCAACTCGGTCTCCTATGGCAGCAGCGAACGACCTCCGCAAAGGACAGGCAATCAAATACAACGGCAACGTCGCGATCGTGATCGATGTGCAGCACCGCACGCCTGGAAATCTGCGCGCGTTCGTGCAGGCCATCATCCGCTACATCGGCACCGGCAAAAGCGCCGATGTGCGGTTCGGCTCGACTGACAAGGTGGAACTCGTCGATGTGAACCGGCAGACGCTGGAGTTCTCCTACAAGGACAACACCGGCTACCATTTCATGGATCCGGAGACCTACGACACCATCACGTTGAACGACAATCTGCTCGGCGAGGCAAAGGAATACCTTGTGGAAAATCTGAAGGTGGAGGTGCTCTCCACGGAAGGTCGCCCGGTGCAGGTGGAGCTTCCCTCCTCGGTGCAATTGAAGGTGGTGGAAGCGCCGGAAGGCGTGCGCGGCGATACGGCGTCGAACGTGACGAAGCCGGCCGTCCTCGAGACGGGCAAAACGGTGAACGTGCCGCTGTTTATCCAGGAAGGTGAGCTGATCAAGATCGACACGCGCACCGGGAATTACATGGGACGCGCGTAAGCGCGGAGTTGAGGATAGTGGATGAAAAATAGAAGATAGCCAGTCGGGGCAGCTGCCATCCTCCATCTTCTAACCTCCATCCTCACGTCACCACTATGCCAGATCCTCGATCGCGCTCGCGCAGGCGCAGCTCGTCGTCGAGCCCCCCGGGCCGGCGGGTGAAGGTGGCGCCGTATATCGTGCCGACCCGGCGTTCGCAGCCGGATTACCACGCGATGATGGTGCCGACGCGTTGGGTGAAGTTTGTCGTCGCGCTCTTTCTGCTGCCGCTCTGCGCGATTCTGAGTCAGACGTTTTTCACTGTCTTCACGCACGCCACGGTGACGCAGGGCTTCTGGGCGGCCGAGGAGTTCTGGTTCTTCTCGTTAGGCGTGGTGCTGTGGTTGATCGCGTTCTTCGGGCTGTCGCGGCCCTTGCTGGTTTATGTCTTCGGACATGAGCTGACGCATGCAGTCTGGGTTTGGCTGATGGGCGGACGGGTGAGCCGGTTTCGCGTCGGGCGCGAGGGTGGGCACATCATCACGAACAAGAACAATTTCTGGATCGCGCTCGCGCCGTATTTTTTCCCGATTTACAGCATCCTGGCGATCGCGACGTACGGCGCGCTGAGCATGTTTTTCGAGGTGCAGCCGTTCGGACGGGTGTTGTACGCGGTCATCGGGGTGACGTGGGCGTTTCACTTCACGTTCACCTGCTGGATGATCACGAAAAACCAGACGGACCTGACGGATCACGGCACGTTTTTCTCGCTGGTGGTGATCTACCTGATGAACCTGCTCCTGCTCAGCGTGATGCTGGTGGTGGCGTCGGCGCAAATCACGTTCGGCGATTTCGCGGCGGAGATCGGGACCAATGTGGGAGCGGTGCTGGATTGGGTGTCGGGAATGTTCGATCGCTTCGCGCGCGGGGCAGGGTCGCGGTAGCAGCTGCGGCGGCGCCATTCGGCGGAACACAGGTTTTCAACCTGTGCGGCAACCGGGCTTTTAGCCCGGTGAATCCTGATCTTGGTATAAACACCGGGCTGAAAGCCCGTTGGCCGCACAGGCTAAAAGCCTGTGTTCCGGAAGACCGCGAACGGCAGATCGGCCAGGGCGTGCACAAGCTTTAGGCTGCCGCTCTCCACTTGCAGAGGGCGGCCGGTAAACAGGTCTGTCGCGTCGCTGTTGGCGAGCGACTCCGGCACTTGCACCGCGGTGTCCTGCCATGCCTCGCCAATCGGCGGAAAGCCGACCCGCGAGCTCAGCCGCGGAGCGATGACGAGGAGCCAGTTGCCTTCGTGCTCACGCGCAAACGCGACACAAGATTCCGCATGCGTGCCGCTGACCGCCAGCGGCACATATGTGCCGTGCTTAAACAGCTGCGGCAGTTCACGGCGCAGGTGCAGCAGCCGACTGGTGACGAACATTTTGATGCGCCCGTCGGCCCAGTTGCGGAGCAGTTCTTCCGGTGCGGCAGAGGCGAGGCGCGCGAACATCTCGCGCCGCTTCCCGTAATCGACGGGGCGGCGATTGTCGGGATCGACGAGGCTGAAATCCCACAGCTCCTGCCCCTGGTAAATGTCGGGGACGCCCGGCGTGGTGAGTTTCAGCACGACTTGCGCGAGCGAATTCATTGCGCCCAGTCGCGCGATCTCTTCCGCCACCGGCAGGAACGTGGGCAGAAATTTGTTCTTCTCCGGCGCGAGAATCTTCGCAATGAACTCGCTCGTGGCGCTGTCCCACTCCTCGTTAGGCTGAATCCAGCTGGTGTTCAGCTTTGCCTCTTTCAGCGCCTTCGTCATGTAGGCCTGAATGCGCTCGATGTATTCTTCTGTCGCGGTTTCGGCGGGCT
>JACCZQ010000006.1 GCA_013695905.1 Chthoniobacterales bacterium | reverse complement strand
GCCGCCCTGCTGCGGCTGCTCGGCACGTGTCGCAATTTGGGGCTTTTCGAACGGAGCGATTTGTTGCTAGCATACCGCTATGAAGAAGATGCTCCGTAACCTCTTTATCGTAGCCGCCGCTGGATGCATTTCTGCCGCGCACGCTGCTCCGGAAGTCGGCGGGATCGACGTCACCGTTCGGCGGCAGGACGGAAAAGTGGCGTATCAGGGTCGGACGGATGGCGCCGGCAGTTTTGCCACAGGCCAGCTCTCCCGTGGTGCCTACACCTTGGAGGTGCGTGCGAAGAACGCGGCCTCGTTCCGTGGCAGCGACGTGCTGATCGCGGTCAGCGCGGGCAGAGGCTCGGCAGTCACAGAGTCCGGCGTGCCGGGTGATAAATTCGGCTCGGGCGTGGCGATGAATTTCCAGGTGACACGTCCCTCTTCATTACAGGGGCAGGTGAGCACCGGCGCCCCAGGCGCGGCTATTGCTGGAGCCAACAGAGCGGCGGTGCCGAACTCCAGCGGGGTCAGGATCATCAACGGCAAGCGTTACGTCTGGATGCCGCAGGAAGTAGGCAGCCAGATGGGCGGCAGGTGGGTAATGGAGGGTTCCAGCCGGACCTCTTTCTTCAACGTGCTGCGGCCCGACCTCGACTGGCTGCGCCGGCAGCAGGACCTGGCAGGCCAGCAACGCGGGCCTTAACCCCGGAACTACGAAGAGCAACAAAGCCGCAGAGGAGCGGCTTTGCGGCGTGCGGTAGAAACCGATCGCGGTGCTCAGCGACTCGCGAGAGCAGGCTCTTCCAGCTCTGGGGCGTGTTCGGAAATTTCGTTGTCAGTGAGCTCCGGCTCCGGGTCTGCACCCTTCTTCTCCTTGTTGTGCTCTTCGGCGATCAGCATGTAGAGCGATGGGAGAATGAAGAGCGTGAAGATGGTGCCGATGGCCATGCCGCCGACGAGCACCAGGCCGATCGAGTTGCGCGCCTTGGCGCCGGCGCCTTCGACGAGCACGAGCGGGAAGTGACCGGCGATCGTGGCGGCGGAGGTCATGAGCACCGGCCGCAGACGAGTGCGGGAAGCTTCTTGGATGGCTTCGAGTTTCTGTTTTCCCTGCTCCTGCATCTTGTTCGCGAATTCGACAATGAGGATGCCGTTCTTCGCGATGAGGCCGACGAGGGTGACGAGGCCGACCTGTGAGTAGATGTTGAACGTGGTCGTCCACGGCGTGGTGAAGAACCACATGTTCGGGTTGGGAATCTTCAGGAACATGAAGATCAAGGCGCCGAAGAGCGCCAGCGGGACGGAGCCAAGCAGGATGATGAGCGGATCGCGGAAGCTATTAAACTGCGCCGCGAGGACGAGGAAAATGAGGATGACGGCGAGGCTGAAGGCGGGCAGGAACTTGTCGCCTTCGACGCGAAGCTGGCGCGATTCACCGGTGTAATCAATGGAGTAGCCGCTGGGCAGGATCCTGGCGGCTTCCTCTTCGAGGAAACGCAGCGCCTGGTCGAGTGGCAGACGGGACATGCCGCTGATCTTGACGGAGTTCAGCTGCTGCATGCGGTTCAACGAACGCGGCACTGTCCTCTGCTCCAGGGTGGCGACGGTGCTGAGCGGGATGAGCTGCTCGTTAGGCCCGGTGACGTAAATGTCTTTCAGCTGGTCGGGGTTCAGGCGATCGGTGCGACGGACCTGCGGGATGACCTTGTAGCTACGGCCGGCGATGTTGAAACGGTTCACGAAATTGCCGCCGACGGCTGCGGAAAGGTCGCTGCCGATTTGCTGCAGGTTCAGGCCGAGCGCGGCGACTTTATCGTGGTCGATGACGACTTGCGCCTGCGGCTGATCGATCTTCGTGTCGATCATCGGTGGGAAGGAGAAGCTGCCGCTTTGCATCGCGGCGGTCTGCAGCTGCTTCGCGAACTCGAGCATCCGCGCCGGTTCCTCCGTCGAGAGAAGCACGAATTCGATTGGCATCTGACCGCCACCCGGCAGGGCCGGCGGCATGATGGCGAACATCTCGATGCCCGGGACGGTGGCGAGCTTCTGCTGAACCTGCGGCACGAGCTCGAAGGCGGTTTCTTTGCGTTGATCCCACGGCTTCAGGACCATGCCGCTGAAGCCGAAATTCGGGAAGGTGATCTGGAAGCTGAAACGCGTTTGCTCGAAGCTGTGGAAGATGCGCCCAACGGCGTCGGTGGAGGCGGCGGTCTGCTCGATCGTGCTGTTCGATGGAGCGTTGACGATGCCGAAGATGATGCCCTGATCCTCCTTGGGGGCGAGTTCTTTCGAGGCAAACGTCGGCATGAGGTAGAACATGAGACCGGCCAGAATCGAGAGGCCGACCCAGCCGACATAGACCGCCGGCCGCGCCTCGAGCGTGGCGTCGAGCTTGGTGCCATACCAGTCGCGGACCTTATCGAAGCCGTGGGTGACCTTCTTCGCGAAGCCCCGCTCGGTGAGGCCGGCGCGGAGCAGCTTCGACGACATGACGGGGGAGAGGGTGAGCGCGACAATGCCTGAGATCGCGACCGCCCCCGCGAGAGTGAAGGCGAACTCCCGAAACAAGGTGCCGGTGAGTCCGCCCTGCGCACCGATCGGGATGTAAACCGCGGCGAGCGTGATCGTCATCGCGATGATCGGCCCGATCAGTTCGCGGGCGCCGAGCAGCGCCGCATTGAGGGGGGACAAACCTTCCCGCAGGTGGCGTTCGACGTTTTCCACGACGACGATGGCGTCATCAACGACGAGACCGACGGAGAGCACGATCGCGAGCAGCGTGAGCAGATTGATCGTGAACCCGAAGATCTGCATGAGGAAGACGGTGCCGAT
>JACCZQ010000004.1 GCA_013695905.1 Chthoniobacterales bacterium | reverse complement strand
ATGTCATTGAAGATGACGCGGCCGGCGGTCGTTTCGATAACCCGATCCGTCGAGTTGCCGTAGATTGTTTCTTTCGCGTGATCCGGATTCTTGAACCGGATCCGATCGTGCGTCTTGAGCGCTCCATCCGCCATGGCAAACTCCACCTCCACGGAATCCGCGAACAGCGGCAGGCGCGACTCCGTCGCTGAGCCGACCGCGCGGCGCGGATTCTGAGTCAGGTAATAGCAGCCGAGGGTGATATCCTGCGACGGTGTCGTGATCGGCTTTCCGCTCGAGGGCGAGAAGATGTTATTCGGCGCCAGCATCAGCATGCGCGCTTCCATTTGTGCTTCGACCGAGAGCGGCACGTGCACAGCCATCTGATCGCCGTCAAAGTCCGCGTTATAAGCGGTGCAAACGAGCGGGTGAATGCGAATCGCTTCGCCTTCGATCAGCTGCGGCTCGAAAGCCTGAATCGAAAGACGGTGCAGCGTAGGGGCGCGGTTCAGGAGAACCGGGTGACCCTTCGTCACTTCTTCGAGGATGTCCCAGACCTCTGGCGTCTGGCGTTCGATCATTTTCTTCGCGCTGCGGACGGTGTGGACGTAGCCGAGATCTTTGAGCCGGCGAATGATGAATGGCTCAAACAACACGAGCGCCATCTTCTTCGGCAAACCGCATTGGTTCAGCTTCAGCTCAGGACCGATGACAATGACAGAACGGCCGGAATAATCGACGCGCTTGCCGAGAAGGTTCTGACGGAAACGTCCCCCTTTACCCTTCAGCATGTCGCTCAACGACTTCAGCGGGCGATTGCCAGCACCGGTGACGGCGCGGCCATGACGACCGTTATCGAACAACGCGTCCACCGCTTCCTGTAGCATGCGTTTTTCGTTCCGGATGATGACGTCCGGCGTCTTCAGCTGCAGCAGGTTCTTGAGGCGATTGTTGCGGTTGATGACGCGGCGATAAAGATCGTTCAGATCAGAGGTCGCAAAACGGCCACCCTCTAACGGCACAAGCGGACGCAGATCCGGCGGGATCACCGGCAGCACGTCGAGCACCATCCAATCTGGTCGTGCGTGCGAGGAGGCGAAGCCCTGCACGAGCTTCAATCGCTTCGCGAGCTTCTTGCGAATCTGCTTGCTCTTCGTGTTCCCCATCGCCTCCTCGAGCTCCTTGTTGAGCTTGTGGAGGTCGATCTCGGAAAGAAGGCGCTTGACCGCCTCGGCGCCCATGCCGGCGACAAAATCTTCGCCATACTGCTCCTGCGCTTCGCGGTATTCCGCTTCGTTCAGCAGCTGCGTTTTCGTGAGCGGGGTGTTACCCGGATCGATGACGATGTAATCCTCGTAGTAAATGACGCGCTCCAGCTGCCGCGCGCTCATGTCGAGCATGAGGCCGAGCCGTGATGGCATGCACTTATAGAACCAGATGTGCGAGACCGGCACCGCCAGCTCGATGTGGCCCATGCGCTCGCGGCGGACCCGCGCCAGCGTGACCTCGACACCGCAACGGTCGCAGATCACGCCCTTGTGCTTGATGCGCTTGTATTTTCCGCAGGAGCACTCCCAATCTCGCGTCGGACCGAAAATGCGCTCGCAGAAGAGGCCGCCTTTCTCCGGTTTGAAGGTGCGATAATTGATCGTCTCCGGGTTTTTGACTTCGCCCTTGCTCCAGGACCGCATGGTGTCTGAAGACGCCACGCCGATCGCCACTTGGTCGAAGCCAACGGTGCGCTCTTCGCCCACCAGTTCCCGCCAGGAATGTTCGTTCATTTAAATAAAATCTTCTTTTGTTAAAAAACTACGCGACGTTTTCGAGGAACGGTGCAGGAGCGGAGCCGCCGACTTTGACGTCGAGGCCTAACGACTGCATTTCCTTGATCAACACGTTGAAAGATTCGGGCGTGCCCGCTTCGAGCGAGTTGTCGCCTTTGACGATCGATTCGTAGATGCGGGTGCGGCCCTGCACGTCATCGGACTTCACCGTGAGGAGCTCCTGGAGTGTGTAAGCGGCGCCGTAGGCTTCGAGCGCCCACACCTCCATCTCTCCGAAACGCTGGCCGCCGTATTGCGCCTTGCCGCCGAGCGGCTGCTGCGTGACGAGCGAGTAAGGACCGACCGCACGAGCGTGGATCTTATCCGCGACCAAGTGGCCGAGCTTCAGCATGTAGATGTAACCGACCACCACTTCCTGGTCAAAGGTGTCGCCGGTGCGGCCGTCGTAAAGACGCGCCTTGCCGGTTTCCTGCACCCAGGTGAATCCCTCCTGCTTCTTCGCTTCGTTCAGGTACTCGCGGATCTTCTTTTCCGAGATGCCGTCGAACACCGGTGTCGCAACCTTGAACCCAAGTGCCTTGGCCGCGACGCCGAGGTGCGTTTCCAACACCTGACCGACGTTCATACGGCTCGGCACGCCCAGCGGGTTCAGCACGATCTCGACCGGCGTTCCGTCGGCGAGGAACGGCATGTCTTCCTCGGGCACGATGCGGGCGACCACGCCCTTGTTGCCGTGACGACCGGCCATCTTGTCACCGACCGACAGCTTCCGCTTCGAGGCAATGAAGACTTTCACCTGCTTGATGATGCCGGGGTCGATGTCGTCGCCGCTTTCGACGCGATCCATCGAGCGCTCACGCTCCAGCTCCAGCTCCGCGAACTTGTGCTCGTACGAAGCGATAATCTCCCGAATTTTGTTCCGGATCGGGCTCGGATCAATTTCGATGTGATCGTACACCGTGGCCAGTTTGCGCAGCAGTGTCTTGGTGATCTTGCGATTGGCCGGGATGATGATCTCGCCAGTCTCGGCGTTCACTACGTCGAGCGGGATCTTCTCCCCGAGGAGGATGTTCGAAAGCGAGTCGGTGAGTTGCTCCGTCAGCTCTTCCTTCTTTTTGCGGTGATCTTCCGTGATCGTCTTGAGCTGCCGCTTCGTCTCGGTCGGCGTTAGCTTCTCGCGCGAAATCTCGCGGCGGGACGAAACTTTCACGTCCATCACAATGCCGTAGGTGCCGGACGGCACCGTCAGCGAGGTGTCTTTCACATCGGCGGCTTTCTCGCCGAAGATGGCGCGCAGGAGGCGCTCTTCGGGGGCGAGTTCCGTCTCGCTTTTCGGAGTGATCTTGCCGA
>JACCZQ010000487.1 GCA_013695905.1 Chthoniobacterales bacterium | reverse complement strand
GGGCTGACGCTGCCGTTCCTCGCGGCGGGCGCGGTCGGGGTGGTGAGTGTCGCGTCGAACCTACTGCCGGCGGAAGTGTGCACGCTGGTGAATGCCTTCCGCAGCGGGGATATCGTAACGGCGCAGGCAATGCATCGCCGGCTCGGGACCATCTTCAAGGATTTGTTCATCGAGCCGAACCCGGTGCCGGTAAAAACCGCGCTCGCGTGGCGCGGAGCCATGTCGAACGAAGTGCGGTTGCCACTCTGCGAGATGACGCCGGAGAACGCGGCGCGTTTGCGAGAGACCCTCACCGAGCTGGAAAGCGCCGCCTGATGCAATCCACAGTCCGGCTGTTGCTGGTGGGCGGTGCGGGACGGATGGGGCAGGCCATTGCGAAAGTCGCGGAGGCGGACGAACACTTCCAGATCGTGGCGCAATGTGGCCGCAGTGACGAACTCGGCGACATCGCGATGGAGGCAGATGTGATCATCGAGGTCAGCCATGCCGACGCGGCGGAGCGCACCTGCGCAGCCGCCGTGCAGCACGGCAAGCCGCTGGTGATTGGCACCACCGGGCACTCCAAGGCGCAGGTGCAGCTTATCCAGGAGACGGCGCGCTCGGTCGCGGTGCTGCTGGCGCCGAATTTTAGCGTGGGGGTGAACACTCTCTTCTGGCTGACGCGGCAGGCCGCCGAGTTGCTGGGTGACGGGTTCGACGTGGAAATCGTCGAGACCCATCACCGGTTGAAAAAGGATGCGCCGAGCGGCACCGCGAAACGGCTGGCGGAGATTCTCTGCGACGTGCGCGAGTTAAGCTACGAGAGCGATGTGGCGCATGGGCGTGCCGGAATGGTCGGGGAACGGCCGGCGCGGCAGATTGGGCTGCATGCGGTGCGGGCTGGCGATGTGGTAGGGGAGCACACGGTGACTTTCGCGGGCGCCGGCGAACGGCTGGAGCTCACGCACAAGGCGTCGAGTCGCGACACATTCGCAGCGGGAGCATTGCGCGCGGCGCGTTGGATCATCGGACAGCAGCCAGGGTTGTACTCGATGCAGGACGTGCTCGGCCTCCAACGCGGTGCAGATTAGTTGCCCGCGAATCACGCGAATTTACGCGAATGAGGGAGGGCGTCGGATCAAATCTTATTCGCGTGCATTCGCGTGATTCGCGGGCTCTAAACAGAGCGGGCATAGCTCTCGGGTCGAACCTCGGCGACCGGCTGGGGAACCTCCGCGCTGCTCGCCGTCAGCTGAGACTTTTGTCGCGGGCGGAATCGCCGGTGCTCGCTTCCGCGGTTTATGAGACGGAGCCGGTGGGCTGCGAACCGGGTGCGGGTGCGTTTCTAAATGCGGTGGTGGAGATCGGGGTCGGCGGCGAGCCGCAGGAGCTGCTCCGACAATTGCGCCGGATCGAGCAGGAGCTTGGCCGACCGCCCGAGCACGCGAAGAACACTTCCCGCACGCTCGATCTGGATCTGCTCTACTTCGGCGCGGAGCAGATCCGCACCGGCGTGTTGCAGTTGCCGCATCCGCGGCTGCACGAGCGGCGTTTTGTGCTGCAGCCGCTGGCCGATATTCGTGCCGATCTGGTGTTGCCGGGACAAATGGAAAGCGTGGGCGAATTGCTCGCGCGGCTGGGACCGACGCCGCCGTTGGTGCGGAGCGCGACGGAGTGGTAGCATTGCGTCCGATGGAGGCATTGCGCGAGCGGAAGCAGCGGGGGGAGCGGATCACCGCGTTGACGGCTTACGATTATCCGACCGCTCGTCTGCTCGACGAAGCGGGGGTGGATGTGGTGCTCGTCGGCGACTCGTTAGGCATGGTGGTGCTGGGTTATCAAGACACCACCGAGGTGACGCTGCAGGAGATGGTGCACCACACCCGGGCGGCGGCGCGGGGGTTGCAGCGGGCGCTGCTCGTGGCGGATCTGCCGATTCATACTTACGACACACCGGCCGAGGCGGTGGCAAATGCGCGGCAACTAGTCGCGGCCGGGGCGCAGGCGGTGAAGCTCGAAGGCGGGGCGAGCCACGCGGCGCAGATCGAGGCGGTGGTGAATGCTGGAATTCCAGTCATGGCGCACATCGGGATGCTGCCGCAGAGCGTGCGGGAGGAAGGCGGCTACAAGTTGAAAGGGCGGACGCCGGCCGAAGCCGAGATTCTGCTTCGCGATGCGGCGGCGGTGGAAGCAGCGGGTGCTTTTGCGGTGGTGCTGGAGATCGTGGCCGCGGAGACGGCGCGGCAGATTACGGCAGCGATCGATATTCCGACGATTGGGATCGGTTCGGGCGAGCAGTGTGACGGGCAGATTCTGGTCACGCATGACCTGATCGGGCTGTTCCCGTGGTTCGCGCCGAAGTTTGTCCGGCGCGAAGCGGACGTGGCGGCGGAAATGCGGAAGGCGTTCGAGGCGTTCATCTCCCGGACCCGCGGGCTCGGGGTCCGCGGAGCGGAGGCGAAGCCGCGGGCGGTTTGACATCGAACGCGCGGGGCTGGCTAGTGTCTCAGGAGTGATGAGAACTGCACCTGTGCCGCTCGACGAAGATGACAGCATCTGGTCGGGCACGAAGCAGCGGAGCTGGCTGCTGGTCGGGCTGGTGGTGTCGCTGCTCCTGCACGCGCTGCTTTGTCTCTATCTTTACCGGGCGGAATTTATGCCGGTGCATGATCTAGTGAAGGCGCCGGAGCAAACGCCGACCTTCAAGGTCAAGAACGTGGACCTGCAGTCGCTCGAGAAGGCGAGCATGGATCAATCGGAGCAGACGGCGAAGCCGAATCCGGACGAGACCGATGTGCAGCTGCCGGATGAAAAGAAGTCTTTCGACAAGCTGCTGCAGGAGATGCACGCGAGCACGGCGATGCCGGATGACATGAGCGATGTGCTCCCGGAGACGCCCCGCGTTGATCCATCAGAAGCATCGTCGATCCTGCACGAGATCGAGCGCAGCAGCGCGCAGATGCTGGCGAACCGCCCGAACGCGACGCGCGAGCAATCGATGTTAACGGATGCGGCGACTTCGGGGCGGCCTCAGCCGGCGCTCACCGGAACGGAGCTGGCGACCAGCACGACGATCAAGCGCCCGAATGTCATGAACAAGATTCCCGGCGACAGCGCGGGTCCGGATCGGGGACGGGCGCCGGGGTTTAGCGATCTCGATTCGCTGCTTTCGCAGAAGGGGCCGATCGGCTCCGGGACGGCGATCCGGATGCCGAGCGATCCGCTTTACGAATACGACAGCGCCGATCTGGAACCCGGCGCGATGACGGAATTGCAGAAGCTGGCGACGTTGATCAAACGCAATCCCGGGGCGCGGTTTACCATCGAAGGGCACAGCGACTCATTTGGTTCGGCGGAGTACAATCTGGACCTGAGCCAGCGGCGCGCGGACAGCGTGGCGCGTTATCTGGTGGACGGGCTCGGGATCAATCCGGCGCAGGTGCAGACGCGCGGCTACGGGACGTCGAAGTTGCTGGTGCCGCCGCGGCCGATCAACAGTGCTGATCCAGTCGCCGTGGAGAATGAAATCGAGCGGCAGCGGCCGAATCGGCGCGTCGTGGTGGTGGTGAATACAGGTCGGTAAGCGAGGGGCTTACCAGTTTTTGATCCAGCGTTGGTGAGCGCGAGGTGGTGTGTCACCCAATTCGAGATCACCGCCTGTGGACCAGAGGTCGAAGGTTGGATTGAAACCCTTTTCAGGGTAGGCCTGGTTCGCTGTCGAGTAGCCATAGCTGTTACCAAATGGGTCGCGGATCGCCGCCACCGGCTCGTTTACATCGCGCGGACTCAACATATTGGGTTTGAAGGCGAAGTATGACTTCTCTGTCGGTGTGCGGCTGCCAGAGGTAGCGCCAGAAAGGGCGTGGTAGAGCACCAGGCTGGCGGCTGGATAATCATTGGGATTGATATCAGTTTGCGCGTTCAGGTTATCCGTGGCCGGTTCCTGCGGATAAATCCCATTATCCGCTTTATAGCTCTCCAGGGCCGCCGACATGGCCGCGATCTCCGCTTCGGCGCGGGAGCGTTGGCCTTTCTTCTGCACGTAGCCGGAGGTGCCGAGAATCAGGCCCGCCAGCACGATGATGATCGAAATGACGATCAGCAGCTCGATGAGAGTGAAGGCGCTGCCGGAGTGGCGACACTCTTGTCGCCAGTGGAGCATTCCCAGGCGACAGGAGTGTCGCCTCTCCGAGCCGATCCCGATCACGTTTGCTGTTGCAACCCGCTGATGATGCTGATGAGCGGCATGAAGAGGGCGATGACAATCGTGCCGACGACCAGCGCCAGGAAGACGATCATGATCGGCTCAAGCATGGAGGTGAGGCCGGCGACGGCGTTGTCCACTTCGTCGTCGTACACTTCCGCGATCTTCAGCAGCATCTCGGGGAGCTGCCCGGTTTCTTCACCGACATCGATCATGCTGATGACCATCGGCGGAAAAGCGCCGCTCGCCTCCAGCGGCAGGACGATCGATTCGCCTTCTTTGACCGCGTCGTGCACCTGGCTGATGGCGCTGGCGATGATGGTGTTGCCAGCGGTTTCACGGGTGATGTTGAGCGCCTGGAGGATGGGCACACCACTGGTGACAAGCGTGCCGAGGGTGCGGGAGAAGCGCGAGATGGAGGTCTTGCGCAACAGGTCGCCGAAGAGAGGCGTGCGGAGTTTGATCCGATCGATCGCCAGACGACCACGCGCGGTGCGGGCGGCAAATTTGTAGCCGATGAGCGCGAGAACGATGGCGCCGATGATGAACATCCAGTGTTCCTTGACGGCGTTGCTGACCCCGATGACGAAGAGCGTGATGGTGGGCAACGGTCTGTCGCCCAGCATATCCTGGAAAATGGCCTCGAATCTCGGGACAATGAAGACGAGCAGGAACGCCATGATCGCGACGGCGAGGAACATGACGATGATCGGGTAAACCATCGCCGCGACGACCTTGTTTTTGATCTTCTGCGCCTTCTCCTGGAACTCGGCGAGCCTGGTGAGGACCAGCTCGAGGACGCCGCCGAGTTCGCCCGCGCGGACCATGTTCACGTAGAGGTCGTTGAAGATTTTCGGGTGCTGCGCGAGTCCTTCGGAAAAGGTGCTGCCGCCCTGCACCGCGTCAGAAAGATTGGTGATGGTGTTCTGGAGGACTTTATCGCGCTCCTGTTTTTGCAGAACGGTGAGGGCGCGGAGCAGCGGCAGCCCGGAGTCGATCAACGTGGCGAGCTGCCGCGTGAAGATCATAAGCACACGCGGCTTGACCGTCTTCCGCTCGAACAGAACGATGCCTTTGCCTTTCGCAGGGGCAGCGGCACGGACGGCTTTGACCTTCTTTTTGGCCGCTTTGCTCTCGCGGCCGGAGAGTTTTCCTTCCTCGAAGACGTTGGTGGGAAAATAACCGGCCTGCCGCAGCTGGCCGATGGCTTCGTTTGTGGAAGTCGCTTCCACCAGGCCGGTGGATTCCTGGCCGCGTGCGTCGAGGGCTACGTAGGTGTAACGCGGCATGGGCGCTATGCTAAAGCTCCCAGCTCCAATTTCCAAGCTCCAGAGAAACTCCAAATTCCAAGACCCAAAAGCACCGACGCGGTTCTGGAAGTTTGGATGTGGGAGCTTCTCTGGATGTTGGAGGTTGGAGCTTCCCCATCAGGTGTATTTCAGCACCTCTTCGATCGTAGTGTCGCCTTCGAAGATGCTGCGTAAACCGTCCTGCCGCAGCGTGACCATGCCGAGCTCCACCGCTTTTTGTTTCAGGACCACGCTCGGGGCGCGTTCGTTGATCAATTCGCGGATCGGGTCGGTGATTTTCAGCAGCTCGTAAATGCCTTTGCGGCCTTTGTAGCCGGTGTTGTTGCAGGTGTCGCAGCCTTTGCCGTAGAAGAAATTTTTCTCGCCGATGTCGCGCCGCGAGAGCTGCAGCTGGTCGAGGAACGCCTGGCTTGGCTCGTAGGTGGTGCGGCAGTTCGGGCAAATGCTCCGGAGCAGGCGCTGGCCCAGCACTGCCTCCAACGTGGAGGAGATGAGGAACGGCTCCACGCCCATGTCGATGAGGCGGGTGACGGCGCCGGGGGCGTCGTTGGTGTGGAGGGTGGTGAAAACGAGGTGGCCGGTGAGTGACGCCTGGATGGCGATCTGCGCTGTCTCCACATCCCGCGTTTCACCGACCATGATGCGATCGGGATCCTGGCGCAGGAAGGCTCGCAGCACGCGTGCGAAGCTGAGCCCGATGCCTTCGTTCACCGGCACCTGGACGACGCCGTCGAGGTCATACTCGACCGGTTCCTCCGCGGTGAGAAGTTTGGAATCGATCGTGTTGATCTTGCGGAGGCAGGAGTAAAGCGTCGTCGTTTTTCCGGAGCCGGTGGGGCCGGTGACAATGAAGATGCCGTTCGGGCGATTGATGACATCGACGATGTAGTCGTGGATGTAATCGGGCATGCCGAGCGCTTCGAGGTCGAGGTTGACGGTGGAGCGGTCAAGCACACGCAGCACGACACTTTCGCCGAACTGCGTAGGCAGCGTGGAAACGCGCATGTCGATGACGCGACCGGCGATGTTCTTTTGGATGCGGCCGTCCTGCGGCAGGCGGCGCTCGGCGATGTTCAAGTTCGCCATCACTTTGACGCGGGAGATGACGGGGAGGGCGAGATGGCGGGGCGGCGGCGCCATTTCGTAGAGGGCGCCATCGACGCGATAGCGGATTTTAAATTCGTGCTCGAACGGTTCGAAATGAATGTCGCTGGCGCGATCCTGGATGGCCTGGAAGAGGATGAGATCGACGAAACGGATGATGGGAGTGGCGTTCGCCTCCGCCTCGACATCGAGGCCGGCCGCTTCGTCGCCGCGCAGAGCGAGCAACTCGTCGTCATCGAGCTGCTTGAGAATGTCCTCCATGCTGGAGGTGTCGCCGCCATAGTGTCGCTGGAGGCGCTCCTCGACTTGCCCGGTGGGAGAGACGACGACGTGCACGTCTTTACCGAGGGCGAAGCGAAGGTCTTCCGCCGCGCGGAGGTCGAAGGGATCGACGAGCGCGACAGTGATGGTGTTCTCCGCGAGGCCGAGCGGGAGGGCGCGGTGCAACCGGGCCAGGCCGCTGGGGATCAGGCGCAGTGTGTCCGGGGGGATTTCGGCCTGCGCGAGATCGACGAACTCGGTGCCGAGACCCTCGGCGATGATGCGGTAGAATCCGGGCAGATCGACGAAGCCGTGATCGACGATCGTTTGCGCCAGGGTCTTGCCATTGAGATTCGCCTCCTGGAGTGCGTCCTCCACCTGCGCAGGCTGCAGCACCTGCTGCCCGAGGAGAAGATCAGCGACCTGGTTGTTGTTCATCGGTTGCGACTGCTCTCACTTAATTCGCGTCCCCTAAGGTGATGGAAATCACTTCCTCCGCCGAGGTCATCCCGCCGAGCACCTTCCGGACGCCGTCTTCACGCAAGGTGCGCATCCCGAGCTCCCGCGCCTTTTGGCGGAGCAGCAGCGTGGAAGCGCGGTTGTTGATCATGTGCCGCACTTCATCATCGACGACGAACATCTCGAAAATGCCCATGCGCCCTTTGTAACCGGTCTGGCGGCAGCGGTCGCAGCCGACCGGCGACATCACCTGCGCGTCACTCATCTGGGAAGCTTCGACCCGCAACGCACGCAGCTCCGTTTCCTTGAGCTCGCCCGGTTGTTTGCAATGCGAGCAAAGACGGCGGACGAGGCGCTGCGCCATGATCGCTCGCACCGACGACGCGACGAGGAACGGCTGCATCCCGAGATCGACCAGGCGCGCGACGGCCGAGGGCGCGTCGTTCGTATGCAGGGTGCTGAAGACGAGGTGGCCGGTCAGGCTGGCGTTCGTCGCGATCGACGCCGTCTCCAGGTCGCGGATTTCCCCGATCATGATGATGTTCGGCGCCTGCCGCAGGATGGAACGGAGCGCCGCCGGGAAGGTCATCCCGATCTCCGCGTTCACCTGCACCTGGTTGATGCCGTTCATCTGATACTCGACCGGTTCCTCGACCGTGATGATTTTCCGGTCCGGCTTGTTCATGTAATTCAGACACGCGTAGAGCGTGCTCGTCTTCCCTGAACCGGTCGGGCCGGTGACCAGCAGGATGCCATCGGGCAGGCGCAGCAAGCGCTCGAACGTTTCCTGGTCATCGCTGAGGAAACCGAGCTCGGGCAGCCCGAGCATGAGACTCGATTTATCGAGCAGACGCATGACCACACTTTCGCCGTGATTCGTCGGGATGGTGGAAACGCGGAGATCGATCGGCTTCCGCGCCACCTTCACCTGGATGCGTCCATCCTGCGGCAGGCGCTTCTCGGCGATGCTCATCGAGCCAGTCATGATTTTGAGCCGGCTGACGATGGCCGATTGCAACCGCTTCGGCGGCGCCTGCATCTCCTGCAGCACTCCATCGATGCGGAACCGCACCCGGAATTTTGTCTCGAGCGGCTCGAGGTGAATGTCACTGGCGCCGAGGCGATGCGCTTCCACGAGGAGCATCGAGACCATGCGGATAATCGGTGCGTCCCCCTCATCGCCGCGGGCCAGTTCGCCGCCTTCCGTGAGCTCCAGCTCCGTCCCGACATCTTCGCCGAGCCGCCCGGCCAGCAGGTCGGAGGCTTCGTCAGCGGTGCCGTAGTATTTGACCAGCGCCTCGCGAATTTTCTCCGGGCTGCTGCAGACCAGCTCGATCTCGCGCTGGAGGACAAAGCTGAGCCCGTCGATCGTGTCGATATCGAGCGGATCGCTGACCGCGACGGTGAGGCCGTTCTCGCTGATCGCGACAGGGATAACCTTGAAGCGCCGCGCGTCTTCCGCCCGGATCTGACTGATCACCTCCTGCGGAATGACGCGCTCGGAGAGATCGATCCAATCCATGTGCGCCTGCGCCGCGAGGGTGCGCGAAACATCCGTCTCGGAGACAATTCCGTCCCGCACGAGCACCGCGACGACATCGGTGCTGCCGTTCAGCCGCGCGCGGGCGCTCGCGATTTGCGCGTGCGTAACCAGCCCCACGTCCTCAAGGACGCTGAGCACGTAATCTTCGTTGGAAGGCAAGAGAGGGAGGTGCCGGCGGCAAACAGCTCAGGATTGCGACAAATCTAAAGTGCCGCGGAGAACAGCGCAACGCGGAGGCGCGGCAGCAGGCGCGAAATCTGCGGAAGGAGCGCGAGCTTCCAGCTTGCGCCGGCCCGCTGACTGCAAGCTGGAAGCTTGCGCTACATTTCTCCGCGGCTGTGCGGCCCTCGCTTTTCTGCGCGATCTTCCTCCTTTTGTCATGTCGAGCGAAGCCGAGACATCTCTAATCACCTCCCGCGCCATGTGGACGAAGCGGAGAAAGAGATTCCTCCACGCCGCTGCGCTCCGGTCGGAATGACAAATCGCCGGCGCTACGGCAAAGCGTCGAGGTCGAGCAGCGGCCCCAGCGGGACGAGTCGCGTGGGATTGATCTGCTCGTGCGTGACGTAGTAGTGACGTTTGATGTGGTCGAGATTCACCGTCTCCGCCACGCCGTCGTGCTGGTCGAGATCGCGCACGTAAGGCCAAAGGTTTTGGTAATCGACGATCCGCCGGAGATTGCATTTGAAGTGGCCGTGGTAAACGGCGTCGAACCGGAGCAGCGTCACGAACAAGCGCCCAATCTGTTTCCGTAATGCTGTTGCCTAACAAGTAACGCTGCGTCGCGAGGCGGCCGTCGAGTTCATCCAGCGTCTCGAACAGCCGCCGCACCGCGCGTTCGTAGGGCTGCTGCCGCGTGGCAAAGCCAGCTCTGTAAACGCCGTTGTTCACGTCCTGGTAGATCGTGTCGTTCAGCGCGTCGATTTCCTCGCGCAGCGCGGCGGGATAAAAGTCGTGATCGGCGGTGGCGAACTGCACAAACTCGCTGTTCAGCATCCGCATCAGGTCGTCATCGGAGTTGGTGACAATCCGGTTCATCTTCGTGTCCCAGAAGACAGGGACGGTGACACGGCCGTCATAATTGGGATCGCTTGCGCGATACGCCTCGCTCAGAAACAAGAAGCCATTCACGGAATCGGTCGAGTGGCCCGGCCCGTCGCGGAAGGCCCAGCCGCGTTCGTTTGAACTCCCCCGCAGCTGATTGCTCCTTTGGAAATTGCGACATCGAGGAGCGTAGCACAGGCTGGAGCAATGACGGACCCGGACTCGCCGCCGAAACGCATCGCGATGTGGTCGGGGCCGCGGAACATCTCCACCGCGATGATGCGCGCATGGGAGAACCGCCCCGACACGGTGGTGATCGATGAGCCGTTCTACGCCTTTTACCTGCGGGCAACGGGAGCGGAGCATCCGGGAGCGGAGGAGGTGATGGCGTGTGGCGAGACGGATTGGCGGAAAGTGGTGGCGGAGCTGACCACCGGCCGACCCGCCAGCGGGCAGATCATTTATCAGAAGCAGATGACGCATCACCTGCTGCCGGAGATCGGCCGCGAGTGGCTGGGGGAGGTGACGAATTGCTTCCTCATCCGGCACCCGCGCGAAGTAATTACCTCCTACCTCCGGAAGAACCGGGCCCCGGCCCCGGAGGATGTCGGTTATCCGCAGCAGGTGGAGATTTTCGAGTGGGTGCGCAGACGCACCGGGATCACTCCGGCTGTGATCGACGCGCGCGATGTGCTGGAGAACCCGGCACGGGTGTTGCGTTCGCTGTGCGAGGCGGTCAGCGTGGAGTTCTCCGCGGCGATGCTGTCGTGGCCGCCGGGGCTGAGGGAGAGCGATGGCGTCTGGGCGAAACATTGGTATGCGGAGGTGGAGCGCTCCACCGGGTTTCGCCATTATGTGGAGAAGAACGACGAGGTGCCGGAGCGATTACGGGGCGTTTACGAGAGATGTCTCGAGGCGTACGAGCAACTGCGCGCGCATCGCCTGCAATGACCGGCGAGATGCATTACTTCGAAGATGTGTGCGTAGGGCAGCGGTTCCAATCCGACAGCCATATGGTGACGGAGGAGGCGATGATCGAGTTCGCGCGCGAGTTCGATCCGCAGCCGTTTCACCTCGAGCAGGCCGCTGCGGAGGCGAGTGTTTTCGAAGGTCTCGCCGCGAGCGGGTGGCACACGGCGGCCATTGCGATGCGCTTACTCATGACCGGCCCGGTGCGGTTTGCCGGCGGAGCGGTCGGTTTGGGCGTGGATGAGTTGCGCTGGCCGGTGGCGGTGCGGCCTGGTGACACGTTGCGGCTCGAGACGGAGATCGTAGAAGCGCGGCCTTCGAACTCAAAGCCGGCGCATGGGATCATCCGTATCCGCAACGTGATGACGAATCAGCACGACGAGGTGGTGCTCAGCTACTACGCAAACGCGCTGGTGCAGCGGAAAGGCGACACTTCTGTCGCCAATTGATTCGCGACCGGCGACAGAATTGTCGCCTTCTACGCCGTCGCGAGCTCTTTGCACTTCCCGAGGTCGAGCTTCCCGGAGGCCAGGACCGGGATTTTCTCGACGCGGCGGATAGTGCGCGGCACCCAGAGATTCGGCACCTCCGCTTCCCGGAGCGCAGCCCGCAGCTGCGGCAGGTCGATCTCGACGGTGCTGAGAAGGACGAGCGCTTCACCTTTGCTTTCATCGGTTACACTCATCACCGTGATGACGCGTTCGGTTTCTCCGTCGAGTTGCAAGGCAGTGATGATCTTCGACTCGACCATTTCGTGCGGCACCATCTCGCCGGCGATTTTCGAGAAGCGCGAGAGCCGGCCTTCGATGTAGAGAAATCCGTCTTCGTCGAAACGCGCAAGGTCTCCGGTTTTGAACCAGCTATCGCGGAGCACCTCGGCGGAACGAACGGGATCATGGAGGTAGCCGTCGAAGATGTTCGGTCCGCGGAGCCAGAGCATGCCGGTGTCGTGCAGCGAGAGTTTCTCGTCGGTGTCGGGATCGCGGATCTCGGCGGCGATGCCGGGAGCCATTTTGCCGGTGGAGCCCAGGCGGCTGGAGGGTTGGACGAGATCGTCCGGTTTACCCGGTGGCGGATCGGGCAGATTCACGCTCACCACGGGTGAGGTTTCGGTGAGGCCGTAGCCTTCGTAAACGGGGGTGCCGAAACGCGCTTCGAACGCTTTGGCGATGTCGAAGGGCAACTTCTCCGCGCCCGTGATCATGAGGCGCAGGCTCTGCAGCTGGTGCGGTTCTGCCTTCCGCAGGTAAGCGCGCAAAAAGGTGGGGGTGGCGAACATCACCGTCGCTTTGTAGCGCTCGACCATGGCGGCGATCTTGGCGGCTTCGAGAGGGCTCGGGTAAGTGACGATGCGCACCCCTTCGATGACGGGATACCACAGGGTGACGGTGCAGCCGAAGCTGTGAAATAGAGGGAGCGAAGCGACGATCAGCTCCTCCGGCTCCAGGTCGAGCAGGATGGCGAACTGGGAGACGTTGCCGAGAAGATTGCGGTGGGTGAGGGGGACACCTTTGGGCGCGCCGGAGCTGCCGCTGGTGAAGAGCAGCACCGCTTCCTCGCGGTCGCCCTTCTTCGGCACGTGCAGTAATCCGGCGAGCACCGGGCGCGGCAGGATGAGACAGAGCAGCCACCAGCAGATGATGCTCGGTTTCATGGCGGGCAGCAGTTCGTCGAGATGGATGACGTTTTCCGTCCAGGGAAAGTTCTCGAGCCGCTTCGCCATGGGACGCGCGCTGATGATGGTCTTGAGGCCGGCTTGTTCCTGCGCGGAGCGGATCGCTTCCCGTGAGCTGGTGAAATTGAGGTTCACCGGGATTTTGCCGGAGAGCACGACGGCGACGTTAGCGACGACTCCGCCTTTCCCCGGAGGTAAAACAATACCGATGCGCGTTTCGTCGCGGCGCTGCGTGAGATGTCGCGCCAGGGCGGTGGCGACGCCGAGCAGCTTGCCGGCGGAGAGGGTGGTGTTGTCGAGACCGTCGATGACGAGGGTGCGGAACGGGCGGCGCTTCAAACCGCGCAGACAGGCGGCGGCGAGGTGTTCCTGGAGGAGCGGTCGCTGGCTGTAGCATTGCTCGCCGAGCTTGAGCAGCTCCTCGCGGAGTGTCGCGGTGTCGGCGGCGTCGGCATGGATGGGCTGGCCGAATGCCACCTGGACGTGATACGGCAGGCTCTGTGGCCACTTTTTGAAAAAACGGCCGCCCTGGAACGAGAAGATGGAGCCCCAGAGTTGATCGAGCCAGACGGGGACGACGGGGGCGTCCGCCTGCCGCGCGATGATTTCATAGCCGCGGCGTAACCGCAGCAAGGTGCCGGAACGCGACAGCTGCCCCTCGGGGAAGAGGCAGACGATCTCGCCGGCGCGGATTTTCTCCGCGGCTTCGCGCATGGCGTCTTTCGCCCGGCGGGGAGAAATGGGGATGCAGCCGGCGAGGCGGAGCACTGGGTGGAGGAAGCGATTGCGGTAATAGAAGGAATCAATGATGAAGCGAATCGGCCGCGGCGAGGCGAGCTGCAGCACGATGGCATCGACGAAGGAGATGTGATTCGGCAGGAGCAGGAAACCGCCGGCGGGCAAGGTCTCCCGGCCCATCGGGGTGACGCGGTAGACGATGCGGACCAAAGCGCGGCCGACGAGGTAGAGCACGCGTTCAGCGGCAGAGTGATGCTCCATGGCCTAAGATTAACGATTGCACTGCGGGTGACTGCAATGCGCAAATCGGGCAGCGGGAGAGCAGCACGGCTTCCTTCGCCGATGTGGTTCTGTGTTGGATTGGTGGTTTTTGAGCGATGAAAGCAAGCGTCCGCGATGGGGTTGGCGTGCGCATTGTCGCCTCCGGGATTGCGCGGCGGCGTAACTTCCGATAGCTCCTGTCGCGGTGGAAGATCGTTTGCCGATTCGCGTGAAGCTCGCCTATGGCGCGGGCGAGATGGGACCTGCGATGGCGGGGAGCACGATGATTTTCTTCCAGTTGGTGTTTCTCACCAACGTGGCGGGAATGGCGCCGGGATTGGCCGGCAGCGTTCTGTTGATCGGGAAAATCTGGGACGCGGTGAACGACCCGGTGATCGGGTGGTTAAGCGATCGCACGCAGACGCGGATCGGGCGGAGGCTGCCGTGGCTGCTGGCGGGGGTGGTGCCGTTCGGGCTCCTGTTCCTGCTGCAATGGTGGGTGCCGCCGTGGGCCGGACCGTCGCCGACGCAGCAGGCGCAGTTGTTTGCCTACTACGTGGTGGTGGCGCTCCTCTATAATACTGCCTACACGAGCCTGGTGCTGCCGCACTCGGCGCTGACGCCGGAGCTGTCGCACGATTATGACGAGCGGAGCCGGGTGGCGGGTTTCCGGCAGGCGTTTGCGCTGGGCGGGAGTGTAGGCGGGTTGGCGCTGGCGATTCCGTTGTTTCAGGTGCTGGCGACGTTTCCCCGCACGACGCAATATTTCGCGTACGGCGTGGTGATCGCCTGCGTCGGGATCGCGACGATGACGTGGTGCCTCATCGGCATCTGGAAACGCGCGGTCTCGAGCAACGAACGGCGGTTGCGCATCGAGGAGGTGAGCATTGTGCCGCAGATGCCGATCCGGGAGCAATTCCGGGTGGTGCTGCGGAACCGGCCGTTCCTGATTGTCTGCGGAATTTATCTCTTCTCCTGGCTGGCGCTGCAGTTCACCGCCACGATTCTGCCGTTTTACGTCGGCAATTGGATGCGGCTGCCGGAGACATTCTTCCCGCTCATTGCGCTCTGCGTGCAAGGCACGGCGCTCGCGCTCATTCCGCTCTTCGGCTGGGTGAGTGTGCGGCTGGGGAAGAAGCAGGCGTATTTTATCGGCATGCCGTTCTGGCTCGCGGCGCAGGCGGGGCTGCTTTTCCTGCAGCCGGGGCAAAATGCGCTGATGTTTTTCTTCGCGTTCCTCGCGGGTGCGGGTGTGGCGGTTTGCTACCTGGTGCCAAATGCGATGTTGCCGGATGTGATCGAACTCGATCAGCTGGAGACGGGGCGGCGGCGCGAAGGGGTGTTCTACGCGTTCTTTGTCTTCCTGCAGAAGATCGCGCTGGCGCTCGGGACGTTCGTGGTGGGGCAGGCGCTGTCGGTCGCGGGATTTCTCGCGGTGCCACCAGGTGAACCGCTCCCGGTGCAGCCGGACTCGGCTTTGCAGGCAATTCGGTTAGCGATCGGGCCGATGCCGGCGCTGTGTCTGATCGCCGGGCTGGTGTTTACCTGGTACTATCCGATCACGAAGAAGCGGCACGAGGAGATCATCGAAAGGCTGCGGGCGAAATCGGGCGACGTGTGAGCGTGCGGTCCGTGACCGCACCCGGCAGACCGCGGCCAAAAACAGAAACAGCAGGAGCGACCGGGTCACTCCTGCTGTTTCGAAAACTGCGGAAATCTATTCCGCGTTTGAGTCCTTAGGGCTCGTCAGTCGAGCTGGCGTCGCTGTCGTCGTCGTCAGCAGTGGCGTTTTTGGTGGCGGCTTTTTCGCTCGCCTTGCTGCTTGCTTTCGACTTGCGGTTGGTGTCGCTCACCGGGGTGCCATCAGGCTGCGCGGCGCGGCGCTGAATCGCGTCGGTGTCGGCAGCAGGTGTGCTCTTGGTCGTCGTGGTGGAGCCTGCACCGGTGGTGGCAGGGCTGGCAGTCGGCGAAATGCCAGGTGTAGCCGTCGGAGTGGCGGTGGTCCTAGGTGTGGCGGTAGCCGTCGCGGTCGCTGTCGGAGTGGCCGTCGCGGTCGGCGAGGCCGTTGCCGTAGCGGTCGGAGTGGCCGTCGGGCTCGGAGTTGTCGCCGGAGTCGGAGAGATACCCGGGGTTGGCGAAAGGGCTGGAGTCACCGTCGCGGCCGGAGTCGGCGCAGGCGCGGTCGTCTGACCAGCCACGCCGGCCTGGGTGCGGACGTCGCGGCGAGTGGTGCCACCGGCGCTGATGCCGATGCCGAGATTCACCGAAGGCTGCACGCCATAGTAGGAGTAGATCCCGCTGACGTACTCAGGACGGTGATACTCTTCGATGCGGGCATAATCATAGGCGGGTGCGCTGTAGATGCGCTCGCGATCGATCCGGGTGGTGTAGATCCCCGGTTCCTGCGTGCGCTCGAAGGCGGTGTATGGCATCGCCACGGTTTTGCGCGTGGTGCTGGTCGTCGTCTTGCTGCGTGCGCCGCTGGCGGTGCGCCCGGCGTCGCCCGAGGTTTCGAGGACGGTGTAAGCCATGCAACCGGTTTCGCGGTCGAGGACAATGTCTTTAATCACGCCCACTTCAGAGCCATCAGCACTGCGAATGCGCGAGCCGATGATTTTGCTGCTTTGCACGAACTCGGTGTTCGTGGCGGTGGTGGTAGTAGACTGGGTCTGTGCTTGAGAAGGAGCGATGGCCAGACCCGCGAAGGCCAGAGCCGCTCCGATGAAGGATATTTTTTTCATAATTGTGTGATAGGTGACGGTGAGCGGCGCGTGCTTATTCAGTGCCGCTCTATTTAAGATTCGCGCGAACGGGGGCGCCGGTCGTGTCACCGCCGCGGGGAAGCTGGAGAGGCACGGGAGCCTCGGTCGGCCTAACGAAGGGCCAAACTTCTGCGCGTCAGCGGCTTGCGTGTGACGCGGCGAGCAGCGCGGCGTCGGTCCGCTCTTGCAGGCGCACATCATAAAGGCGCGCACGGGCCAGAGCGTCGGCGGCTTCAGCTGCGCGGCCCGGCTGCGCCGCGAGCAGTTCGCTCAGGACCAGCCACGGGATGCACCGCCCACACCAGCGCCGCGATCATCGGCACGAAGCGCTGCACCGTTGCCCTCGCCTCAAACCGCCGGAGCAGCTCCCCCGCGAACAGGAACAATGCCGCCGCCGCCGCGAGATGGTACAGCATGCTGGTGAGGTGGTACCCGCGGTCCAAAATCCAAACACCGCGTAATCGATCGTGTAGCTCAGCCGTTGCAGCGGGCGGTAGAAATTCGACGCCGTCGCGTCCGCGAAAAGAAAATGCTGAAACCCCTCGGGAATCAGGCGCCAGCTGCGGATGAACGGATCCCGCATCACCAGCGCGGTATCGTCCCAGACCAGCCCATTGTGCAGCGCCGGCGCGTACACGCCGCACACCGTCACCGTCAGAATGGGGAAGGCGAGCAGCTTCTTCACCGCGGGAAATGCAGTGGAAACAGGGAGCATGTCATTTAGTATTCGAAATGCGGAACATTCTCACCCGATCCATCACCCTTGGAATCGGCGCGCTTCTTCTGGTCAGCAGCGCCCGTGCCGCCGTCCCGGATGATTCCACGCAGCTCCTCGTCGCCGTGGCGCCGGATTGGAATTCCATGCGTGGCGAACTCCGGATGTACGAGCGGAAACGCGGCGGCCAATGGACACCGCAGGGCCGCGCCGTTCCGGTGCTTTTCGGACGCACCGGGCTCGCCTGGGGCAGCGGGCTCGCCGGCCAGAACGAGCGCGGCCTGCGCAAAAAAGAAAAAGACGGGCGCGCCCCTGCCGGCATTTTCCGCATCGGCAAAGTCTACACGCACGACGCGCAATTGCCGCCCGGAGCCGATCTCCCATTTCGGAAGATCACCACCGCCGACGCCTGGCCCGACGATCCCGAGCACCCGCAATACAACCGCCACATCGTCATTCCCGATCCGGCTAATCCGCCGCCCTGGTTCGAGAAACAAAAGATGCGGCACCACGATTTCGCCTACCGCTGGCTCGTCGAGATCCGGCACAACTCCGATCCTCCTGTCGCGGGCGACGGCAGTGCGATCTTCTTTCACATCCGGCGTGGCCTGCAGCGGCCGACCGCCGGTTGCACCACCATGGCCGGGGAGGATCTCGTCCGCATGATGCAGTGGCTGAAAAAAGACAAAAAACCTGTTTACGCGCTGCTCCCTGCGGCGGAATACCAGGCGAAATGGCAGGCGTGGAAACTCCCGCCGCCCGCTGGGTTGGCCGCGAAAAATTGAGAAGCTCGCGGCCTCTTCATTGCATCACACCATTTATATCTTACTTTCTTCTCGTTAGGCGAATTCCATGAAAAAAAGAGGCAACCCAGACTCCGAACCGAACATCCGTCGCATCGACTCGAAGCGGAATGCGCAGAAGCAGACCCATGGCTTCCAGGTGCATTTCCTGCGCGGGAATCAGGCCGTCACGCGGATGTTTAGCGACAGCATCTTCGGCGGCAAAGAGGGTGCTCGCCGCGCGGCCCGCAAATATAAACGCGCCGCGATCGGCGAATTGCCGGAGCGCATCTTCCGCGGTCCTCGCGGTGCGAAGCAGGCGAGCAAGAAAAGCGGCCAAGCCGCGAAGTCGAGCAAGTCGGTAAAGGCAGTTAAGCCGGGTCGGGCCGCGAAGAAGACTACTCGAAAGAAGAAAAGCCGGCGTCGCTAGACTCTCGCGCCCACTCCGCTCAGCGCCTTCCAGCATTCCAGAAACCCAGGAGCGAACTCCTGCGGCCGCGCCGCCACCCAACGGCTCACCAGCTCCGTTGAGAAAAACTCCCCTAGTTCAATCTCCGTTGGCTCGAGCCGGAACGGCCCGTTGTGTCGGCCACGATAAACCCAAATAAACTCCCACCC